>NZ_JARAMO010000210.1:0-13816 GCF_028807275.1 Mameliella sp. AT18 | reverse complement strand
CACTGCAAAACTTAGCGTCACGCTACAACGCTACAACTGTTAGGTGACACTTATTCTTACAGTGAAGGCGGAAGAGGGGCGATGAAGGCGGCAGAAGCCGGATCGGCCAATGAAATAAGGGCTTTCACAGGGGTGGAGGGTGACCCAGCGCGCCGCACCGGAGTTTTTCAGTCACACACAAAACTCGGCTTTGCGGGCAGATTTGCGTCCCTGGGACCGAATCTTGGACTGTCGAGCTTTGGAAGGCTCAACCCCCTTTCAAACCTAGTTTAATTGGGGCGACGGGGCCGGTTGACTGACAATACCTGGATGATTCTGGAGCTGGAACTGGGACGGTCTGCGCCCGGTTCCAGCTTGGCGTCCCAGAAAGAGGTTTTCGGAAGTGAAAACAAAGCTCTGGCGGAGCTCTTGATGCATTGGGGGCTGATCTCATCTGGGACGTGATTTCGGCCCATCTTGAATGTGCATGATCACGATGGAATTTCGGCGCCTTGACCGAACATACTCTGTTTGACAATTCCAGTTCAAAGACAGGTTCCTGGGCGGTTTCAATATCGCAGCACTGGCGATCCCAGAGGGTTGATTTCTGCCGCTGTATCTGGTTTGTGTCACCCGGAGAAGTTCATGTAAGGATTTGGAATTGCTAAATTTTAATGGATTTTGCCAATGCATTGTTGTTGCGGTGATCGTAGCTCTTCCGACCGCCACGTTTTCAGAGGAACCGCGTCAGTCGTTCCAGATCGCCCAAAGCTACAGTTGTGGTGGAACGTGTGGTCGGTTCGGAAGCTGTAGAGAGGCGGTCTACCAGTGGTGCGTATGTGGATACAGGCGAGCGGATGGCGACGGTGATGGCGTGCCCTGCGAGTCGCTCTGCGGTCAAAGCACGCGTTCCAATCTAGAAAGAGTTAGGCAGTATATGCGTGAATTCGGCTGTAGATGAGCCTGAGCGGCAATCATGAGGAACTGAACAGCCGGAATGCAGAAGTAGCCAAGAAGACCAGGTAGCCCCAGCCTAAGATTAGCATGAGGGCAAGCCCTAATCGACGGAAACGAGGTGGCCGCTGGTTGACGTTGGCCGGACGGCCACCTCGAACTTGCATTGCATCCAAATGCAAAGGGACTTGGTTTCTTGCCATGCTTGGAACCTACACGCTCAAGGTTAATCCACAGTTAACTCTGTACGGACGGTGCCTTAACTACTTCTTAAGTTCGAACTACCTACGGTCAAGGTGTCTACAACGTTTTGGATTCTATCTATGCGCGATCATTCTTGGCTGCTTGAAGTCCTTTCCGACGTCGAACTGTATGCACGGGGCAACGACTTACACGATTTGGCGGAGGCGCTTCCCGCCGTGAGAAATCTGGCCAGGCGCGAGATTGCGGCCATTCCACCACGGAATTCTGGTGGCTTCCCTATGAAGGGAGAGAACTTTGTCGTCATCGCGGACACTGGAGAGCCCAGCACCTGTCCTGACCGATAGTGGTCGCAGACAACTGACGGGCTTACTATGCCAAACCAGATCCGCCGACGAAGATTGGGCGGCATGCGGTCTTTCGCTGCGCCAAGCATGAACGGCAGCAATGCGCAGAATAGATGCCGTATAGGTCGCCGCCCAGGATAAGCCGGGCGATTTTACCTAAGAAGTCCCCGGCGGACCTGCAAGCGGACTGAACCTGCTTCAAAGTGCTGAAACATTCGATGCCTTGACCTAGATTGTTCTAGCCTCAAGTAACGCCGTCCGGATTGCCGCGATTCTCTATCAGCTTATGTCTTAGAAATTTCCGCCTGTAATGCGACGTGTAGGTAGTCCATCACTCTTCGCTGAAGTTTAAACCAACCATCTTCAACATCCTCTATAAGTGCGCCATTGAAGTCTTCAATAAGGAACCTTCGGTAATCCTGCTCAGTGTACGAGTTGACTTCAAGATGACAGTGAATATTGCGATAAGTCTTAACCCGCATGAAAGCGTGGAAAAGAATGGGTAACTCAGACCGAAACTCACTGCTGTTCGCTACGCCCCCCCTACCCAAGCACTTGTCCGAAGGTTCGACCACATACTTATGAAGGTGTACTAGGAACGAACGCGCGCTGTCCTCGGAGTCGACGAGTGGCGTCTCCACAACATAGTGTCCCTTTAGGGAGTTGTTGCTCCTATAGAAGGTGAAAGTCCCAAGTTCTCTTCTAGATTCATTAAGAAGAAGCAGATCATCAACCAGCGCCTTGACCCTTCTCTTGAGCCAAGCTTGACGCTTTTCTATCGTATTGAATCGTTCGACTTCATCAAATGCAATTGCGTCTCTCTCTGCCGTTATGAGATATCTTTTGACAACTGGTATGCGGAACCTTGGCAGGTCGCCTTGATCGAAGCTCACAAGGCCATACTCTCTGATGTGACGGATATCCTCATCTCGACCAGTTAGGGTGGCGAAATCAGATATTTCTCCCGCAGCGAGTATCTTCAGCATCTCATATTCGTCAGGATACAGTTCTTTAATCTCGGCAACGACATGCCCGCAGTATGAGCTAAGTTCCGCATCGCGCCGTTTATCGGCGTCAGATATTTTCGCCAACGTTAACTGGAAAGGACGAGGCTGGTTCTCGGCTTCAAGTTCGTGGTGATGAAAACTGCATGCGAGGCGACTTAGTAGCGGGTGGCCACCATACTGTTGATACAGATAATCGATCGCTTCAACATCGAACTTCAGCCCCATCCTTGCGCCAAAAAAACGTACCATGCGACGCAAGCTCTCAAGATCCAAGCCTTGCAAGTAGTAGGTGTTGAAGATGCTAAACATCGGATTCTGAACCGTTCGCCCTGGGACAGAAATACTTTCAAACCTATCACGGTCGCAGACTGTTGGATTTACACCGCACACTACGAATGAAATCTTATCACACTTCGACTGGATTGCCCAAAGCGCTTGCCAGAAATCTATGAAATCCCCCGCCCAGTGCGGCTCAGTTGGGGAGATGGGGGAAATATATTCTATCTCATCGAAGATTATACAAACCTTCTTTTTTGAGGGTATCGCCTCAACGGCTTCCATCAAGACATCAAATATGTCACGACTGCCATCAATCCTCTTCTTGAAGTTTCTGCCGAACGCCCTGTCCAGCTCAGAAATGATCCGCTCAGCGAGATCATCGCAAGACGATTTTCTGATTGGTCTATTCTTGCAGTCGAATAGGATCGTTTCAATGAGGTTGGTTTCACGAAGCGCTCTCTGGACCTTGAGTAAGACCGAGGTTTTCCCCGTCTTCCTTAACCCAAAAAGCCCACTGTTCTGTGATTTCCTCACATTATCGACAATCGCGGCCACGATATCCTCACGGCCATAGAAGTATCTATCAGACTTTAAAGGAAGTTTGTAGTCGAACAGGTCTCGAATAAAGAGGCTTCCCTTGATGGCATTGATCAATGCCCATTTATCATCAATGCAAGCGTCAAGGGTTTTCTTACTTAGTGGTATAATTACTCGGCCTTCAGAGTTTTCGGAGGTGTACCTTGAGATCCACTCTTCCAAGTTTGTGGCCGGCGAGCAAAACAAGGCAACCGTCGGGTCGATTCTGCCTGCCAATGGTGGCTCTGAACAAATCTGATCCAACGCTTGCATGGAGCGAGCTTCAAGATTCTCATAGGGAGAATAGAAAAACGGGATCTCTCGTTCAAACCCAAAAGTGTCTGATATCTCTCGCGAGGGTCGAAGCAAAGCAACGTAGATTTGGGTGTTGACTAGTCTGGACTCTTTCTCCCAGGTCAGTGTGAACTGGGGCGCAATCGCGTTATTCAGCCAGCGCTTGTCCTGATCAAGTAGAATGCTCCGCATCACAAATCACTTTCCCTCTGCACCTCTGGAAGGCCTACACTTAACGATTGAGCAATTCAAATTCGAATCCATGTCCACCCTCTACGCTTTCGGCGGGTGTGTCGGTGAGGTCAATTCGGGACTTACGCCCTTAGCCTGCTGCGCTCCCGACGGTTCTATGCAGCGATCCGGCCTACCCGTGAAGAATTTCTCGGGTTATCGGCCCCAGAAGCAGCCGCGTTTGGGGCTGGCAAGAAACGATGACTTAGTCCCTGGAGCGAGCCATACATATTCACAACTCTCAGCTGTGAGTTTGATCCGGTCATGACCTGCGCCAGACCCGGATCTCCGCAGAGGGCCAGGACCGGTCATCCGCGGCTCCTGGCCTGAACGTCAGCTGTGGGCCGAGTTGCCACCTACCTCCACAAATGCCCGGACCACACAACCTCGCCCAAGATGTTCTGTGAGATCGCGTTCATGGCGGGGCCGGTATGGTACTCGGGAGGGTAGCGTTTCTGGTCAGGGTTGTCGCTGCGGGCGATGATCGTCGCGGCTCCTGGTATGAATTCCAGGCGCTTGATCCGCGTTCCGTTGTCGGGGTCGTTGTAGACGTAGAGTTTGCCCGAGGTGATTTCTTTCCGGTGCCGGTCGATCATGACCAGGTCGCCATTGGAGATCGCTGGGGCCATGCTTTCACCTTTGGCCGTGATCAGGATGCAGCGATCGGGGCGGATGCCGGTTTCGATCATCCAGTCGCGCGGAACGGCGAGGTGATCCTTTGGCGGGGCATCGAGGTTGACCACGCCGTGTCCGGCGGCGGCGCTGGCCTCGTAACGGGCGATAGTGGCGAAGCGTTCGCCGTCGAGTTCGGCTGTCGCTTCTGTTGCCCGAGGCGGGCCAATGTAAAATTCCAGCCCCAGTACTTCAGCGAGAGCTTGTAGGCTTTCTATAGCGTGGGGCCGGCCTTGTTCCGACCTTCTGTTCTTGAGGTTTTTGATAAACGACGGATTGCCAACCGCCTTCTGGGAAGCGGCTGAAGCAGACATGCTGTGCCGCTCTAGAGCGGCTTCTATCGCTCGAATTACTTCATCCATAACATCCGGCTAGCCCAGTTGGGCTAAAAATTAAAGAATGCAATTTGTGTAGCCCAATAGGGCTTGACCAGTCTAGCCCTATTGGGCCAATGTGCGGGCATGAGCAGCGCACGTCAAAAATTGATACGCCTCGCGACCGAACTGTCGGCGCATGAAGGCGTCACGCATTGGGCGATCTCGATGCGATTGTTCGGAAAGGGTGACTTCTTCCACAGGCTGGAAAATGGCGGTCACCCGCGTTCGGACACCTATGAGAAAGCGTTGGGGCTTTTGTCCCAGCGCTGGCCGTCCGACCTGGAATGGCCTGCGGACATCGAGCGTCCCGACGCCAAGACCGATAGTCAGGGAGTTGCCTGATGCTGACCCGTGCCGATATCGTCCTGCGCGCGCACATGATCGGCGCCGGCCTCACCGACCGTGAGCGGATCGCCCTGGGCGCCACGCTAATCGAGACGGTGATCGATCCCCGCTATCACCCCGAACTGGCCTACACGGTCACGCATCTGCGCGACCATGCCGAGGCGCTGCGGGACGCGTTCTTTGACCTCGAAACTCCGGATGGGCCTGGCACAGGCAAGGCCACCACTCACGAGCAGATGGGCCTGTCCGGATCCTGTGGCGCCCAGGTGCCACAGTCCCCTGCGCCGCGTGCCGCCAGCTCCTCCCGGTGGCGTGCGGCGTGGGACCGGATCGTCCGCGCTGAACGGTGGATCAGTGACAGCTGGATCGGCGAGGGGATCGCCGGTGTCTGCATCGCGATACTGCTGATCGGCGCTTTGTTTGCCCCCCTGTTCCTGCCCGTTTGAAGGAGCGTTCAATGCCCCCTGAAACCCGGAAAAACCTGTGCGACCTGCGCTGTCTGATAGCACAGGCTCGCGCCCATCGCCGCCTCGCCTCCACGGCTCAACGCCTGGGCCAGATTTTTACGGCTGCCCACCACATCGGGGATGCCCTGGTGCTGGAACGCGACGCCATCGACCTCCTCGATGCGCTGGAAGCAAGCGGCACGCTGATCGCCATCGAGGCCCTGGTGGCCAGCGCCACCAGCTATGCACGGGAGCGGCGCCATGTATGAGCCTTACCAGGTCCGGCAGAGCGGCTATGGCTGGGCCGTCTTCAATCGCCGCACGCGTGAGAAGGTCAGCAACCAGGTCAGTTCCCGGTCTGTTGCCGAGGATCGCTGCGACGAACTGAACCGCGAGGCGCGGCGCCGCCGTCGTCCCTGCATTTGCTGCGGCGTGTCCTTCATCAGCGAAGGACCGCACAACCGCATGTGCAACGGGTGTCGGCATGGAGCCGATCCCTTTGACCGCCGCCAGGGGCTGTCTGCATGAACCATGCCTCGATTAAGTCCGCGCGGCTGCAGCGTGTCCTCAAGGTGCTGAGCGACAGGCGCGAGCATTCCACGCTGGAGATCATGTCACGGGCCAAGGCGCCCGCCGTCAGCGCGATCATTTCCGAGCTGCGCTGCATCGGCGCGAAGATCGACTGTACCCGCCGCAGCGACGGGCCGAATGGCGAGTCCCGCTGGTACTACCAGATGACGAAAGGCCCACGCGCCGATGGGTAAGATCCTCACCACGATCACCGAACTGTCGGTTGACGAGATCGACATGGGCAATCGCCTACGGCCGGTCAGCGCCGCCGGGGTCGAGGCGCTCAAGACCTCGATCCGCGAGCTGGGGGTGATCAAGGACCCGATCCATGTCCGCAAACTGAAGAAGGGCGGCAAGATCGTCCTGTTGGCAGGCGGACACCGCCTGACTGCCGCGCGCGAGCTGCGCGACGAAGGGGTCGACGGCTACGAGACGATCAAGGTCACTTGCTGGAACTGCACGGACGACTTCGCGCAGTTGATGGAGATCGACGACAACCTGGCGGGCGCCGAGCTGTCGGCCCTGGATACTGCTGTCTTCCTAGCGCGCCGCAAGGCGGTGTACGAGAAGATGCACCCAGAGGCCAAGGCGATGATCGGTGCCGACCTTGTGGCGAAGCGATGGAATTCGGAGGAAACCGTTTCCGTCGCATCCTTCGCGGAGGCAGTTTCGCACACGCTTGGCATCACGCCCCGACATGTCCGCAATTTCATTCGGGCCGGTCAGGCTCTGGGCGCAAAAGAGGTCGTTGATCTTCGCAAGGCACCGAAACCGGTCGGTGTCGTCGACCTGATGCAGTTGGGCAAGATCGCTGACCCGGTCACGCGCTACGACGTGGTCGATCTCATGTCCAGGGGCGAGGCAAAAAGCGCCGCCGACGCCGTGCGCCAGGTGAAGGCCGCGCGCGGTGAAGGCCCTGTGCCGAAGGATGCCACCGACGCGAGCTACGCCCGGATGGTTGATGCCTGGAAACGCGCCAACAAGGCCGCGCGTCGTCGCTTCCTGGAGGAGCATGGCACCGAGGTTTGGTTGCTTCTGGACGAAATGGACAAGGGGTTCTCCGAATGACGACCGCCCCTGCCCAGACCTGGTGGACCGCCGCCGAGATTGCCGAGGCCCGGCTGCCCGACATGCCCACGACCAAGCGGCGCGTGAATGATCTCGCCCGTCGTCATGGCTGGGCCAGCCAGCCTGGCAAGGTGCGCCGCCGCAAAGGTCGGGGCGGGGGCCTCGAATACCATGTCAGCCTGTTCCCGACGCGGGCCAAGGTTGCGCTGAGCAAGATGCATGGAATGCATGACGCGGCCCAGGAGGCGCCCAAGCGGTCCCGCGACCAGGCCTGGGCGGAGTTCGACAAGCTGAAGGCGAAGGCCAAGGCCACCGCCGAGACGCGCCTGACGGCGCTGCGCGAGGTCGATGCGCTGGAACGCGCGGGCATGACCCGCACCGAGGCAGTGCGCGCCGTGGCCCGGCAGACGGGCAAATCGGAAAAGACCCTCTGGAACTGGCTGGCCCTGGTCGAGGGTATCGCGCCCGAGGATTGGCTGCCCTACCTGGCGCCCGCGTCAGGCAAGGGGCGCAAGACGCAAACGCCGCTGGATGACGCGTTCCTCGACCTGGTGAAGACCTACTTCCTGACCAAGTCGCAGCCGCCTTTGACCGCCGCCTACGACTGGGCAGAGGAAGTTGCGCAGAAGGAAGGCATCCCGGTTGCACCGCTCTGGAAGGTGCGTCGCACCATTGCCGAAACCGTGCCCGAACATGTGCAGGTCTACCTGCGCAAGGGTGCTCATGCGCTGAGCCGCTACTTCCCGCACCAGACCCGCGACAAGACCTACATGCACGCGATGGAGGCGGTGCAGACCGACTATCACAAGTTCGATGTCTTCATCCAATTCCCGGACCGCGAGAAGCCGGGCCGGATCCAGATTATCGCGATCTCCGACATCTACAGCGGCAAGTTCCTGGCCTACCGCCTCTCGGAGACGGCGAACGGGCACACGGTCCAGCTCGCCTTTGGTGACCTGGTCCGCCGCTACGGCATCCCGCTGCACTGCCTGATGGATAACGGGCACGAGTTCGTTAACAAGGTGATGACCGGCCAGACCGAGCACCGGAAGCGCTTCAAGCTGGTGCAGGGTGAGGTCCTGGGCCTCTTCCCGCTCCTGGGGATCGAGCTTCATTTCGCGACGCCGGGCTGGGGCCAGGCGAAACCCATCGAGCGCGCCTTTCGCGACCTTTGCGACCGCGTCGCCAAGAACCCGGCCTTCGTCGGGGCCTACACCGGGCGCAACACGGTCGAGAAGCCCGAGAACCACGGTGCACGGGCGATCCCGCTGGAGGACTTCCGCGCGGTCCTGGAACGCGAGATCGCGGCGCATAACGCCCGGCGGGGACGGCGGTCGGAAGTGGCCAATCAACGGTCCTTCGACGAGGTGTTCAATGAGAGCTACGCGGCCTCACCAATCACCAAGGCAACCGAGGAACAGCAACGCCTCTGGCTGATGCGGGCCGAGGGTGTCCGGGCGGATCGCAAGAATGGCGAGGTCTCGATCTACGGCTCGCGCTACTGGGCCGAGTGGATGTGGCAGATCGCGGGCAAGGACGTCACCGTTCGGTTCGACCCCGATGATCTGCATGCCGGGCTGCTGGTCTACCAGATGGATGGCACCTTCCTGGGTGAGGCGCCGGTCAAACGTGCGGGTGGGTTCCTCTCGGTGGCGGATGCCAAGGAACACAACCGCGACAAGAAGGCGTTCAAGCGCCTGACGCGGGAACAGGCCCGGATCGAGAAGAAGATGACGGATGCGGCCGCGTCCAAGCGGCTGGCGGCGGCGCGAGAGGATGCGCCGGGCGACGGGTTGCCGGATGCGGGTGTGATCCGCTTGCCCAAGATCCATCCGGCCGCGCCCAAGGGCGGGCGCCGCAGGGCCGAGGTTCCCGAGGAGGAAGAGCGCCTGACGGCCCGGGTCACGAAGCTGGAACAGCGCCGCGCCTCCCCGAAACCGGACGAGCGAGATCCGGAGGAGGATTTCGCAAGGGCGCTGGAGCTGGAGCAGATGCAGGACGACGGCCAGCCCATGACGCCCGAGCAGGCGGACTGGCTCGCCCAGTACCAGACAACCTCGGAATACCGCTCCCGTCTGCGGATGCACCGGGCGCTGGGCAAGAACAACGAATGAAAAAGGAGCAGAACATGCAAGGCGATCTGGCCCCCCTCCGCAACGTCGCGGCCCTGCTGGAAATGGTCGACCAGCTGCAGCACCGCAGCGTCACGCTGCCCGGGATCGGTGTTTTCTTCGGGCGGCACGGCGCGGGGAAGACCTCGGCAACGACCCTGGCCGCGAACGAGTACAACGCCCATATCGTGCAGGCCAAGAGTACCTGGACCCGCCAGCACATGGCCGACGTGCTGCTGGAATAGCTGGAGATGAAGGGGGTGCGCGGCACGCTGCCCCGCAAGGCCGACGCGATCAGCCGTGCCCTGGCGCTCTCCGACCGCCCGCTGATCATCGACGACGCGCAGTACCTCATGAAGTCCGGCATGATGGACGTGGCCCGCGACATCTACGAGGGCTGTTTCACGCCGCTGATCTTCGTGGGGGAGCCGGACTTCGAGGCGAACCTGACCAAGTGGCCGAACATCTACGACCGTGTCCTGGTCAGCACCGAGACCTTGCCCTGCAACGCGGCCGATGCTGGCCACCTGGCGCGCATCTACTGCGCCGGGGTCGAGGTCTCGCCCGACGTCCTCGACGAGTTGCTGCGCCTGACCGATGGCAGCGCGCGCAAGCTGAGCGTCAACTTCGAGAGGATCCGTGAGGCGGCGCGACGGCGGGGGCAACGCCAGGTCGACACTGACTTCCTGTCGCTGGTGAAGCTCCACGGGATCGGCGGCGCGATCAGCGCCCAGTTGGTCAACCAGCGCAAGCGGGGGGCGGCATGAGCCAGGACTTCCGCAGCCCGATGGAGCGCGATGCCTGGCGTAAGGTCGAAGGGCTGGCCGAGTTCCATTGGAAGGACCTCGAAGAGATGAACATGTGCGCCGAGACCGCGCAGAAGTTCATGCGCCGCTGGGCGCGCCTGGGGTGGATCCGGGTGTCCCGCAAGGACGGTCATCGCAAGATCTACGTCAACGCTGCCCGGGCGATCCCGGTTGTGCCGTCGGTCAAGGCCGATCCGACGCCCGAGGGAAACATGTGGCGCGCCATGCGCCGCATGCCGAACTTCACCCCGACCGACCTGGCGGCGCACGCCAACGCGGGCGGTGTCGAGGTCACAGTCGAGAAGGCCCGCTCCTACTGCCGGTCGCTGCTGGCGGCGGGCTACCTGAAGGTGCGCGAGACCGCGATCCCGGGCAGGCGTCAGCCGCGCTACCAGTTGATCCGCAACACCGGCCCGCAGGCCCCCGTGGTGCGCCGGGTCAAGGGCTTGATGGACCCGAACGAGGGCGAGTTCCAGCCGTTGAACGGTGGGACATCATGAGCGCGCTGGAGAAAGCCCGCATCGGCTGGGGGCCGGAGTTGCCGACCTGGATCCGCGAACTGGCCCAGGAATGCGACCGCACCAGCCAGAACAAGGCGGCGCGCCGGATCGGGCGCAGTGCCTCCCTGGTCTCGACCGTCCTCTCCCGGACCTACACGGGCGACATGGCGGCGGTCGAGGAGAGGGTGCGCGGCGCCCTGATGGGCGAGACGCTGGTCTGCCCGGTCCTGGGCGAGATCGACAAGAAAGTCTGCCGCGACTGGCGCGGGCGTTCGACCGCCTTCTCGTCGCGCAACACCCGCGCGGTCCAGATGTTCCGCGCCTGCAATCGCTGCCCCATGAACAAGGAGAACGGGAATGCCTGACACCCCCATGACCGAGCAGAGCAAACCCGGCGTCATAGACGTCGATGGGACCCCGCACATGAAGGACGCGAAGGGGCGGCTGCAGCCGCTCTCGACCGTCAAGGCCCAGGACCAGCTGCAGGACGAGGTGGTCCGCAAGGTGATCGGCTACGCCAGGGAGCTGAGTTGCCAGGTCAGCCGGTTCAAGAACCACACCTTCGAGGATCTCTCCGGCTTCGAGGCGCTGCTGGCGCAGGAGTACGGTGAGACGCGCGGCGGTGCGAAAGGCAACAAGACCTTCATGAGCTTCGACGGGTGCATGAAGGTCCAGGTCCAGGTGGCCGACCAGATCGACTTCGGCCCCGAGCTGCAGATCGCGAAAGACCTGATCGACGAGTGTCTGAACGAATGGGCCGCGGATGCAGGCGACGAACTGCGCGCTGTCGTGACCCGCGCCTTCAACACCGACAAGGCGGGTCAGATCAACCGCGCCGAGATCTTCATGCTGCTGCGCCTGGAGATCGCGGACGAGCGTTGGAAGAAGGCGATGGAGGCGATCAAGGACGCCATGCGCGTCGTCGGGTCCAAGACCTACGTCCGCTGCTACCAGCGTGACCACGGCGAGGCGCCCTGGGAAGCCATCACCATCGATCTGGCCAAGGCTTGAGGGGAGCGGGTGATGCACCGGACCTCTGTCAGGTCACATGTTCCAGTAGAAGGTCTCGTCGGGTTCGCCGGGCCAGAGCTTTCCCGGTTGGGCAATCGCGATGGTGGCCCCGCTCATTGCCCGGGCCTCGGCCTCGGTGTCTGCCCGCGCGTAGCTCTGCCGCCTGTCGGGCAGGTCGCGATCTGCCTGGATCATGATCTTGAACACCATCCGAAGACCTTCCGCCAACCGAGTTGACACGGGGCTACGTCCATGACCGCCAATATGATCCGCACCATCCACGTCGGTTGCCGCCAGCTCGGGATCGACGCAGACACCCGGCACGATCTGCAGTTGCGCCTGGTGGGCAAGGCGAGCCTCTCGGACATGTCCGACCATGAGCGCAAGCGCATCCTGGATGAGCTGAAGGCGCGCGGTTTCCGGCCCTCTTCGGGCAAGCGCCCCAAGGCGCTCCGCGCCGACCTGCGCCTTGTCCACGTCCTCTGGGCGAAGCTGGGCCATGTGGGTGAGTTGAAGGACCCGACACGGCAGGGGCTGAACAAGTTCATCCAGAAGCGGTTCGGCGAGGCGTGGGGCTTTGTCCCGGCCGACATCGACGGGTTGCGCGATCACGACAAGATCGACGCGGTGCTGCAGGCGCTAATCCAGTGGGGGAAGCGGGCGAAGATCGATTTCGACTGGTCGAGGATCGGCAAATGAAGAAGCCGCGCCACAGGGTCACCGATCATGCCGTCCTGCGCTACCTGGAGCGGGTGCAGGGCATCGACATCGAAGCTGTCCGGCGCGAGCTCGGCGCGCGGATCGACGCCGCCTGCGAGGGCTTCGAGGGCATGTGCGCGGTGAACATCGAGGGCATCTCGTTCCGCCTGAGCCAGAACGGCAATGTCACCACTTGTTTCGAGCGGAACCGCCCCGAGAAGGGCCACAGCGGCCCGCCCCGGAAACGCGACATCGAATGACCGAGCCGGTGGCATATCCGCGCCACCCGGCGCACCTGGATCCCTATATCGAGGTCCTGGGGCCGCGCATGGCGGTCAGCTTCCTGGTCATGTTCGGTGGCTCGCCTCTCTATTTCCCGGACGATCCCCGTGGCCGCAGTGCGGCCGAGCAGCTGATCGGCGCGGAAAAGCTGCGGGAGCTGAGCGGGCGCATGCCCTCGAACAGGGTCACGATCCCGATGCCGAAGAACTGGCTGATCCGGGCATTGCATGCCGAAGGCCTGTCGATGTCGCAGATCTGTCGTGCCCTGAAGACCAGCTATACCAACGTCAAGCGCACTCTCAGCGAGACGCGTGCGCTGCAGCCTCCGAAGGATTCGGACCAGCTGTCCCTCTTCTGACGACAACCTTGCCAACGTAAACAGCCGTTTCAACCCGGCATTCTGACCCCGTTCAACGGGGGTATCAGATGTCCAGGAAACATGACGTGCGCCGGATGGCCGAGGAGATCGTCGCCCGTGAGGGCGGGTTCGTGAACGATCCCGACGATCCGGGCGGTGCGACCAAGTACGGCGTCACGATCCACACGCTGCGCAACATCCCCTGGGGGGATCTGGACGGAGACGGCGACATCGACGTCTTGGACGTGCGCGCGCTCTCGCGGGAGCATGCCGTCACGATCTTCGAGGAGCGATACTTCTTCGGGCCGCGCATCGACGAACTGCCCGAGGCGCTGCAACCCACCGTCTTCGACATGTATGTCAATGCGGGCGCCAACGCGGTGAAGATCCTCCAGCGTCTGCTCTGTGAAATGGCACCTCCCGAAATCGCCATCGATGGCGTGATCGGTCCGCAGACCATCGCCGCCGCGAACCGGGCCTGGGAGCGGGCCGGGGCGTTCCTGGTCGACGCCTACGGGATCGAGCGGCGCAACTTCTACTTCCGCATCGCCGACCGGCGCCCGGCCAGCCGCAAGTACGCCCGCACCCGTGCCGGTGGCAAAGGCGGCTGGATCAAGCGGGCGGAGGAATTCATCTCGCCCGAGTACCACATGACCGATGCGCAGTTTCAGGCGCGGGTGGCGGCATGGGGCTGATCGGTCAG
>NZ_JARAMO010000209.1:0-27792 GCF_028807275.1 Mameliella sp. AT18 | reverse complement strand
CTTCTTTGGTTTGAAAAATACCTCGGGGGGCGCCGAAGGCGCGGGGGCAGCGCCCCCTCCGACCGCGCAAACAGGCCCAGGCGGGGTTTACGCCCCGGCCTTGCCGCCTGGCTTGACCTGCATCAGCGGCATCACCTCGGCCATTTCCGGCCCGCGCTGCAGCCCGGTCACGGCTTTGCGCAGCGGCATGAACAGCTTCTTGCCCTTGCGCCCGGTGGCTTCCTTGACCGCCGTGGTCCAGGTGCCCCAGGTCTCCGCGTCATAGGGCGGCTCGCCCAGCATGGCCAAGGCCTCGGTCACAAAGTCCCGGTCTTCCTCGTCCACCAGCGGCTCTGCCCCGTCACGGAACAGCGCCCACCAGCCCGCCATCTCCTTGCGGGTGGTGATGTTCTCGCGCACCACGTTCCAGAAGGCCGCGGCCTTGTCGTCGGGCACGCCCAGCGCACGCACCTCGTCGGCCACCGCCTCCAGCTCCAGCCCGTGCAGCTTTTTCGCGGTTAGCGGATACAGGTCCTCGACGTCGAACTTGGTGGGTGCCGAGCCGAACTGTTCCAGCTCGAACCCCTCGGCGATCTCGTCCAGCGACAGGCGCAGCTCGACCGGCTGCGACGAGCCCAGCCGCGCCATCAGGCTCAGCAGCGCCTCGGGTTCCACGCCGTTCTCGCGCAGGTCGCGCAGGGCCAGCGTGCCCAGCCGTTTCGACAGCGATTCCCCCTGCGGCCCGGTCAACAGCGAGTGATGCGCAAAGGCCGGCGGCTCGCCGCCCAGCGCGCGGATCATCTGGATCTGCGTCGCGGTATTGGTGACGTGGTCATTGCCGCGCACCACGTGGGTGATGCCCATTTCCATGTCATCGACGACCGAGGCCAGCGTATAGAGGAACTGCCCGTCGGCACGGATCAGCACCGGGTCCGACACGCTTGCCGCGTCGATCGAGACCTCGCCCAGGATCCCGTCTTCCCAGGCAATGCGTTCGTGATCCAGCTTGAAGCGCCAGACACCATCGCCGCGCTCGGCCCGCAGCGCGGCCTTGTCCGCGTCCGACAGGTCCAGCGCTGCACGGTCGTAGACCGGCGGTTTGCCCATGTTCAGCTGCTTCTTGCGCTTGAGGTCCAGCTCGGTCGGCGTCTCGAAAGCCTCGTAGAACCGGCCCATGCCGCGCAGCTTCTCCGCCGCGGCCTCGTAACGGTCCAGCCGCTGCGACTGCCGTTCGATGCGGTCCCAGGTCAGGCCCAGCCATTCCAGGTCCTGCTTGATGGCGTCGACATATTCCTCTTTCGACCGCTCCGGGTCGGTGTCGTCGATGCGCAGCACGAACTCACCGCCGCTCTTGCGGGCGATCAGGTAGTTGAACAGCGCGGTGCGCAGGTTCCCGACATGGATATAGCCGGTGGGCGAGGGCGCAAAGCGGGTGACGGTCATGACGTGGCCTCCTGTCAGGGCGGCGTGTTTTCACAAGGCGCGGGATTTGTCCAGTTCCCGCGCATGTCACGGCGCGACGCGCGGTGATGCTGGCCCGCGTCCCGCCCCGATGCTAGGCAAGGGGCCCGTGGCCCCGATCGCCCCAAAGGAACCGCGCCCATGACAGAGATCCTCACCGTCACGCTGAACCCGGCGCTCGACCTCGCCACCTCCTGTCCCAGCGTCTCGCCGGGGCCGAAACTGCGCTGCGGGCCGGAAACGGCGGAACCGGGCGGCGGCGGTGTCAACGTGGCCCGCGCCGTGGTGCAGCTGGGCGGCCAGGCCCGCGCGCTGGTGGCTCTGGGCGGCGCCAACGGCGACGCGCTGGAACGGCTCTTGCAGGAACGCGACCTGGACCTGATCCGGCACGAGGCGCCGGGCCAGACCCGGCACAGCTTTTCCGTCACGGACGAGTCGACCGGGGCCCAGTACCGTTTCGTCCTCTCCGGCCCGGAATGGACCGAGGCCCAGCTTGACACCGTTCTGGACAGGCTCGCCGCCGAGGCCGGCGCGGGGGACTATATCGTGCTCTCGGGCAGCATGCCGCCGGGCTGTGCACCGGGCTGGATCACCCGCGCCTGTGACCGGCTCTCCGGGCGCCGCGTGGTCGTCGACACCTCGGGCGCGCATCTGCACCAACAGGCCACGGCCCCCGGCCCCGCGCCCTTTGTCCTGCGCATGGACAGCGCCGAGGCGCGCGACCTCTCGGGCCTCGGGCTGGAAACCCGCGCCGACAGCGCCGCCTTTGCCGAGGCCCTGCGGGCCCGCGGCGCCGCCGAAATCGTCATCATCGCACGCGGCAAGGACGGATCGGTCATGGCCACGGACAAGGGCCGCTGGCATGTCACGGCCGCGAACGAAACCGTCGTCAGCGCCATCGGCGCCGGCGACAGTTTCGTCGGCGGTTTCGTCAAGGCGCTGGCCGAAGGGCTGGACCACCCGGAGGCCCTGCGCCACGGCGCGGCAGCGGCGGCGGCGGCGGTCATATCCCCCGGCACCCAGCTGTGCCTGCCCGGGGATTTCGCCGACGCCCTGCCCCGCACAGACCTGATCGCGCTCTGATGCGGCTCTTCATCGCCCTTTCGCTGCCCGAAGAGGCCCGCGACGCGCTGGACGACCTGCAATCGCGGTTTCCCATCGGTCGCCCCACACCCTACGAAAACCTGCACCTGACGCTCGCCTTTCTGGGCGAACAGGACGAAGAAACAACAGAGGCGGTGCATGACGCGCTGCAGACCCTGCGGGCGCCCGCGCTAGACCTGACCCTGACCGGGGCATCGATCTTTGGCGGGCGCCACGGGCAGGCCGTCGCGCTCGAGGCCGATGGCAACGCCCCGCTGAATGAGTTGCGCGACCGCGTGCTGGCCCGGCTGCGCGGCGTCGGCGTCGCCCCCGAACGGCGCCGGTTCCGTCCACATGTCACGCTGGCCCGGCTCAGGGGCCAGGCCGATGCCTCGCCGCTCCTGGCCGTGCTGGCCAGCGCCAGCATCGGCCCCTTTGCCTGCAACAGCTTCAGCCTCTTTGCCTCGACCCTGCACCAGGACGGCGCCCTGCACGAGGAACTGGCCCGCTACCCGCTGAGCCCGCCCCGATGAGCGATACCCAGCATTTCTACGCGGTGGCCGAACGCACCATCGAGACGTTCCCCGAACCCTTCCTGGGCAGCGCCCGAGCGGTGGTCCTTCAGGTGGTCGACTGGCCGCCCCGGGACATCCTCGACGAGATGCAGATCGACGATCCCCGCGACCTGACCGGGCTTTATGACGGCATCCCCATGACGGAGAAAAGCTTTGCCGACCCGGCGCCCTTTCCCGACACGGTCTGGCTGTTCCGGGAACCGATCCTCGACGAATGGCGCGCGCGTGGCAATGTCGAGCTGGACGACCTGATCGCCCATGTCACCGTGCATGAATTTGCCCATCACTTCGGCTGGTCCGACGGTGACATCGCCGCTATAGACCGGTGGTGGGAATAGGCACCCTCAGTTCGGATCGCGCCAGCGGTTGACGATGGGATAACGCCGGTCCAGCCAGAACGCCCGTTTCGTCAGGCGCGCGCCGGGGGCGGACTGGAACCGCTTGTACTCGCTGATGTACAGCAGGTGCTCCACCTTCTTGGCGTCCTCGCGGGAATAGCCCGCCGCCACGCAATCGGCGATGGACCCGTCGTCATCCACGAGGATCTGCAGGATCGCGTCCAGCACCGGGTAATCGGGCAGCGAGTCGCTGTCCTTCTGGTCCTCGCGCAGCTCGGCACTCGGCGGCTTGGTGATGATCCGCTCGGGGATCACCTCGCCCTCGGGGCCCTTCATCCAGGGACGATGATGCGCGTTGCGCCAGCGGCATGTCTCAAACACCCGGGTTTTATACAGGTCCTTGATCGGGTTATAGCCGCCGGCCATGTCGCCGTAGATCGTGGCATAGCCCACCGCGACCTCGGACTTGTTGCCGGTGGTCAGCAGCATCTCGCCAAACTTGTTCGACAAGGCCATCAACAGCAGCCCGCGTAGCCGCGACTGGATGTTTTCCTCTGTCAGGTCCGGTTCCAGCCCCGCAAAAAGCGGCGCCAGCGCCTCTGTCACCGCGTCGCGCGGTCCCTTGATCGGCACGTAATCATAGCGGCAGCCCAGCGCCTTGGCGCAGGCCTCGGCATCCTCCAGCGAATGCGACGAGGTATATTCCGACGGCAGCATCACGCAGCGCACGTTGTCCGCGCCCAGCGCATCCACCGCAATCGCCGCCACCAGCGCCGAATCCACGCCCCCAGACAGGCCCAGCAGCACCTTGGCGAACCCGGCCTTGCGCAGGTAGTCGCGCACCGCCTCGACCATGACGCGGTAGTCCTGCTCCCAGTCGTCGGGATGCACCTCGAAGGGGCCGTCCTCGCAATGCCAGCCATCGGGGCCGCGCACCATGTCCACCGGCACCACGCATTCCTCGAAGACCGGCAGCTGGACTGCGATCCCGCCATGCGGGTTCAACACGAAGGACCCGCCGTCGAACACCTGGTCATCCTGCCCACCCACCATGTTGAGATAGATCAGCGGCAGGCCCGTCTCGACCACCCGCGCAACCATGTGGTTCAGCCGGGTCTCGTACTTGTTGCGGTAGTAGGGCGAGCCATTGGGCACCAGCAGGAACTCGGCCCCGGTCTCGGCCAGCGTCTCGGCCACGTCGGGGTGCCAGGCATCCTCGCAGATGGGCGAGCCGATGCGCGTGTTGCCCACAGCATAAGGCCCGCCGATGGGACCACTGTCGTAGATGCGGACCTCGTCGAACACCTTTTCGTTGGGCAGTTCGTGCTTCAGCACCCGCGTGACGACCTTGCCGCCATTGCAGATGAAATAGGCGTTGAACAGCTCTGTCCCCTCGACGTAGGGACCGCCGATGGCCAGCGCGGGACCGTCGGCGCACTCGGCGGCCAACTTGTCGACCGCCTGCATCGCCGCGATGTGAAAGGCCTTTTTCATCACCAGATCCTGCGCGTTGTACCCGGCAATGAACATTTCTGGCAGGGCCACCAGGTCGGCGCCCTGCGCGCGGCCCTCGTCCCAGGCCGCCTTTGCCTTTGCCGCGTTGCCCGCGAGGTCCCCCACCACGGGGTTCAGTTGTGCCAGTGTCACGCGAAACCGATCGCTCATCGCGCCGCCCTTTCCCAAGTCCTCCCGCCCACATAGCAGACCCACGCCTGAGGGGAAGTCACCCGGCACCCACCGTTGCCCTGCCCGCCCGGCTGACCTAGGTTTCCGAACGAAAAACCATCGCCAAGAGGCCCAAGACCGCATGACCCTGCCCCGCCCGTCGCCGATCCTCGCGCTTGCGCTACTGTCCCTGCCCCAGCTCGCGGCGGCGCAGGACATCCAGACCCGGACCTACAGCGACGGCAGCACCTACAGCGGGCAGTTGGTGGACGGGGTCCAGCACGGACAGGGCACCTACCGGATGCCCAGCGGTTATGAATACAGCGGCAACTGGGTCATGGGAGAGATCCAGGGCAAGGGCCGCGCCCGGTTTCCCAACGGCGCGATCTACGTCGGAGAGTTCAAGCGCGGCCGCCCGGACGGCACCGGCCGCATCGACTATCCCGACGGCGGCCACTACGAGGGCGCCTGGCTGAACGGCAAGATCACCGGCCAGGGCAAGGCACGCTATGCCAATGGCGTCACCTACGAAGGCAACTTCCTCGACGCCCAGCACCACGGGCGCGGCGTCATGCGTGGCGAAAACGGCTATGTCTATGACGGACAGTGGCAAAACGGCGCCAAGCACGGCCAGGCGCGGATCACCTATCCCGACACAGCCGTCTACGAAGGCCAGATCAGGAACGGAGAGCGCGACGGTTATGGCAGGATCACCATGCCCGACGGGCTGGTCTACGAAGGCGGCTGGGCCAAGGGCCAGATCAACGGCCAGGGCAAGCTGGTCCAGCCGAACGGCGACACCTACACCGGCGCGCTGGTAGACGGCAAACGCCAGGGCCGAGGCACGGTGAACTACGCCAACGGCGACATCTACATCGGCGAATTTCAGAACGACAAGCGCAACGGCCAGGGCACGTTCACGGGGACCGACGGCTATCGCTACGACGGTCAGTGGAAGGACGGCAGCATCGAGGGCAAGGGCCGCGTCACCTATCCCGATGGCGCCGTCTACGAGGGCCGGTTCCGCGGCGACCTGGCCAATGGCATCGGCAAGGTCACCTATACCGACGGCGCCACCTACGAGGGCCAGTGGCGCGACGGGGTGATCCACGGAGAGGGCAAGGCCGTCTATGCCGACGGACAGATCTACGAGGGCAGCTTTGCCGATGCGCGCAGCCACGGCTACGGGGTCATGACCTACCTGGACGGCTATCGCTACGAGGGCCAGTGGAAGGACGGGCAGCGCCACGGGCGCGGCAAGGCCACCTACCCGGACGGCACGATCTACGAAGGCGCCTATGCCGCGGGAAAACGCCACGGACACGGGCGGATCGTCATGTCCGACGGCTTCCAGTACCAGGGCGCCTGGGAAAACGGAGAGATCAACGGCCAGGGCATCGCCACCTACACCAGCGGCGACGCCTATTCCGGCCAGTTCCGCAACGGCAAGCGCCACGGACAGGGCCGCCTGCTCTATACCGACGGCACGGTGCGCGAAGGGATCTGGCGCAACGGCACGCTGGACGGCAACGCCGCCGGCCTGCCGCCGGAACCGGACCTGCCAGAGGGGCGCAACGTGACCGTGGGCGGCATCGCCGGCGCCCTGCCCACGAAACGGATCGCACCCGAGGAAGGCAGCAGCCTGTCGCTGGACGCCAGGCCCTGACCCAATACCCGCGCAAGGCACCCTGATCCGGCGGCCACGTCCCCCGGCGGGCCCGCGCCCGTCGGGGCAAAATGCATTGCCCCCGGCCCCGGCCTCCTTTAGTTTCCGCAGGGTACGGACACCCAGGGACAAAAAACGGGCAAACGCATGAAATCCGCAGGCAGTTTCCTTCTTGTCATCCCCTTTGCCCTGGCCGGCGCGGCGCTGGCCCAGGACGAAGAGGTGGTGACAAAACAGTACGACGACGGCGGCGTCTACGAAGGGACCTTCCAGGACGGATTGCAGCACGGCACCGGCACCTACCGCCTGCCCAACGGCTATGAATACACCGGCGAGTGGGTTCAGGGCGAAATCAAGGGCGAGGGCGTGGCCCGCTTCCCCAACGGCTCGGTCTACGAAGGCCAGTTCGCCAAGGGCAAACCCGAGGGCAAGGGCAAGATCGTCTTTGCCGACGGCGGCACCTACGAGGGCCAGTGGCTGGACGGCAAGATCACCGGCACCGGCGTCGCCATCTACGCCAACGGCGTCCGCTACGAAGGGTCCTTCCGCAACGCCCTGCACCACGGCAAGGGCGTGATGACCGCGCCCAACGGCTATATCTATGACGGCCAGTGGGTGAACGGCGTCAAGGAAGGCACCGCCAAGATCACCTATCCCGACAAGTCGGTCTACGAGGGCCGCGTCGCCGATGGCGAACGCGACGGCTTCGGCAAGCTGACCATGCCCGACGGGCTGATCTACGAAGGCACCTGGCGCGAAGGCCAGATCGACGGCGAAGGCAAGCTGATCCAGCCCAATGGCGACGTCTACGAGGGCCAGCTTGTCGATGGCCGCCGCGAGGGCAACGGCAAGGTCATCTACGACAACGGCGACATCTACCAGGGCGCCTTCAACAACGACCAGCGCCACGGCATCGGCACCTTCATCGGCAAGGACGGCTATCGCTACGAAGGCAACTGGATCACCGGCCAGATCGAGGGCAAGGGCAAGGTCACCTACCCCGACGGCTCTGTCTACGAAGGTCAGTTCAAGGGCGACCTCGCCAACGGCAAGGGCAAGATCACCTATCCCGACGGCGCCACCTACGAGGGCGACTGGGTCGATGGCGTGATCCAGGGCAAGGGCCGCGCGGTCTATCCCAACGGCCTCGTCTATGAGGGCAGCTTTGACAACGCCCGAAACGACGGCTTCGGCGTGATGACCTACCCCGACGGCTATCGCTACGAGGGCAACTGGAAGGACGGCCAGCGCCACGGCGAGGGCAAGGCCACCTATCCCGACGGCACCGTCTACGAAGGCCAGTTCCGCGAGGGCCAGCGCCACGGCAAGGGCACCATCGTCATGGCCTCGGGCTTTCGCTACGAGGGTGACTGGGTCCGCGGAGAGATCAACGGCAAGGGCGTGGCGGTCTATGCCAATGGCGACATCTACGAAGGCCAGTTCAAGGACGGCAAGCGCCAGGGCCAGGGCACGATGAAATACGCCAGCGGCGAAGAGGCCAGTGGCGAATGGATCGGCGGCGCGCTGAAATCCACACCCGCGCCCGCACCTGACCCGGCGGAGCAGCCGGCGGACAATTGATCGCCCGGCGCCCGCGCCGCTTTCCCGTCCTGACCCGCATCCGGCGGCCGGCCTCTCTTGGCGGTTGGGCGGTGTCGCTTCGTCAGCTTCTCATTGCGTTCTGGCTTGTCTGCGGGGTCGCCACCTCTGGCCAGGCCCAGGACGGGCCTGACACGCCCATCCTGCGCATCGGCATCCTGGCCCATCGCGGCTGGGACGCGGGCGAAACCCAGTGGACCACGCTGGAACGCTACCTCGCCGGGCAGCTTCCCGGCCATGTCGTGCGCTTCGTGCCTGTCACGCTGACCTCGGCCGGGCCCCTGATCAACGCCGGTGGGCTCGACTTCCTGGTGACCAACCCCGGCCACTATATCCAGCTTGCCGATCTCTACCCGATGAGCGTGCTGGCCACGCGCAAACGGGCCTTGCCCGATGGCAGCCACATTCGCCAGTTCGGCTCGACGGTGCTGGTCCGGGCCGACAGCGGGCTGGCCACCCTTGGCGACCTGCGCGGCACCCGGCTGGGCGCCGTGGCCCAGCAGGCCTTCGGCGGTTTCCAGATCGCCTGGTTCGAGGCCCGCGCGCAAGGCGTCGACCTGTTCGAGGACCCCGCAGAACTGGTCTTCCTGGGATTTCCGCAGGACGACATCGCCGCCGCCGTCCTCGACGGTCGGCTGGACGCGGGCGTCGTCCGCAGCGGCTTGCTGGAACACCTGATCGACGAAGGCCGCGTGCCCGACGGGGTGCTGCGCGCGCTCAATGCCAATGTCACCTATACCCACCCCGAGGCGATCAGCACCCGGCTTTATCCGGAATGGCCCTTCCTCGCCCTCTCCGGCACCGATCCGGACCTGCGCGACGCGGTGGCGCTGGCGCTCTTGCGGACCGGCGACAGCGACCTTGCCGATCAGTGGGGTGCGCCGGTCAGCTATGGCGAGGCCCGCGCATTGGTGGCCGCCTTTGCCGCCCGCGCACCCGGGGCAGAGCCACCCGCCCGCAGTCCTCTGGGCACCGTCGCGCTTGCCCTCGCCGCGCTGGCCCTGGCCGGGGCGCTGGCCATCATCGCCCTGCGCCTCCGGCGCCCCGCCCCCGCGGCCGCACCCGTGCCGACAGGGGTCGTGCCTCTGACCCGGCGCGAACAGCAGGTCCTGACCCAGATCGGGCAGGGCCAGTCCACCAAGGAGATCGCCGCCGCGCTGGGCATCAGCCCCAAGACCGTCGAGTTCCACCGCGCCAACCTGCTGCGCAAGTTCGAGGTCCGCAGCTCGGCCCAGCTGATTGCCCGCGCCGGACGGCATATTTCACCCCCTGAAACCGAAACCTAGGGTTTTCCCGGGGTCGAAACCCGCAGGAAACACGGGAATCCGCCGGGTGTCAGGATGCGGTCGCCCTGCGTCACTCTGACCAGACCGGGGCGCACCAGACCGCCCCCAAGGGAGGAGACAAAGACAATGACCCATTTCATCCGCCTGATCGCGATCCTGGGCCTGGCCCTGACCGCCTTCGCCATGACCGGCGCCGCGCAGGCCGAAGGCTATGGCAAGCAGAAGGTCGTCTATCACATCAACTACGATGGGGGTGAGGGCAACAAGGCCTACAAGGGCGCCATGCGCAACATCCAGAACCACATCAACGCGGTCGGCGCCGAGAATATGGAAATCAAGGTCGTCATGCACGGCAACGGCCTGGGCCTGCTGGCAGCCGCCAAAGGCGACGACACGATGAAAACCACCGTCGCCAGTCTCAAGGGTCAGAACGTGGCCTTTCATGTCTGCAACAACACCCTGAAGGGCCGCAACATCGACTATTCGAACGACCTCTACGATGTCTGGGAGGATGACATCGTGCCCTCGGGCGTGGCGGAACTGTCGAAACTGCAGCAGCAGGGGTTCACCTACATCAAGCCCTGATTGACCGGGCCCGCCGCCGCCCGTGACGGGCGGCGGCACATCCATTCGTTAACGCGGTGTGACCGCTTTGTACAAAATGCGGATTTCCACGTACAAAACGTACGTTTTGTACAAGGGTCAGACCCGCTCACCCGCCTCCATCCGGTCAAGAAAGTCCTGCGCCTCGCGCAGTATGGTTTCGCGCTTGTCCGGGTCCATCCGGTCAAAGGTCCGGTACATCTGTGCCATGCGCGGATTGCCCTCGAACCGGTCCCGGTGCCTGTCCATGAAATGCCAGTAGAGCAGGTTGAAGGGGCAGGCGTTTTCCCCGGTCTTGGCCGTCACCGAATAGGCGCAGGGCTTGCAGTGGTCCGACATCTTGTTGATGTAATTTCCCGAGGAAACATAAGGCTTTGAGGCGATGATCCCGCCATCTGCAAACTGGCTCATCCCCACGGTGTTCGGCGCCTCGACCCATTCAAAGGCGTCTACGTAGACGCTCAGATACCACTCGTGCAGCGCCTGCGGATCGACCCCCGCCAGCAGCCCGAAATTCCCCGTCACCATCAGCCGTTGGATGTGATGCGCATAGGCTTCGTCGCGCGTCTGCTCCACCGCCTTGGCGACACAGCGCATGTCGGTCTCGGCGCTCCAATAGAACCAGGGAAGTTTCCTTTTGTGTTTCAATATGTTGCGCCCAGGATACTCTGGCCCCTCGCGGAAATAGATCCCCCGGACGTATTCCCGCCAGCCGATGATCTGGCGAATGAACCCTTCGGCGGCATTGATCGGGACATCCCCGTTTTCATAGGCCTTTTCAACGGCCTGACAGACCTCCAGCGGGTCCAGTAACCCGATGTTCATGTAGCCCGACAGAAGCGAGTGATAGAGAAAGCGGTTCCCGTCCAGCATCGCGTCCTGGTAGTCCCCGAACCGGGGCAGCGCATGGTCGATGAAATGCGCCAGCGCCTGCTGTGCCTGCGCCCTGTCGGTGGCAAAGCCGAAGGGGCGCAACTTGCCGAAATTATTGGAAAACTTTGCCTCTACCAGGTCCAGGACGTCCTGCGTCACCGCGTCCGGCTCGAACCAGATCGGCCTGTGCGTGACCGCATCAGGCGCCGGTTTGCGGTTGTCGTGGTCAAAGTTCCACTGCCCCCCGGCCGGGTCGTCGCCTTCCATCAAGAGACCTGTCTTGCGCCGCATCTCGCGATAAAAATACTCCATCCGCAGCGCCTTGCGGCCCTTGGCCCAGTTGTCGAACATCGCGTGCGAGGCGATGAAACGGTCATCTTCCAGCAGGCGAACCTTGAGCGGGCAGTGCCGCAAGGCATTGATAAGGCGCCATTCTCCGGGTTCGGTGGCGATCACCTCGGTGGCCCCCGTCTCTTCGGCCCGGCGCAGCAGTTCCCCACAGATCGACCCGGCGTTCTGCGTGTCGTCCAGCTCGGTGTAGCGCACCTCCCAGCCGTCCTCGCGCAGGCGCGCGGCGAATTTGCGCATTCCCGCAAGGATCAACGCGATCTTCTTGGGGTGATGCGGCACATAGGCGGTTTCATCCGCGACCTCGGCCATGACCACCACGTCACGCGCCTTGTCCGCTGCCTTGAGCGCCGCGAGCCCCTCGCTCAACTGGTCGCCCAGCACCAGGATCAGCCGGCTCACCAGGGGATCTCCCGGCCTGCGTAGTCCAGGAATTTCCCAGTATCCTCAGGGCTTAGCCCCTGAATGACCTTGACCAGACGTTCGGCCGCATAGGCGGGCGTCACGGTGGGATAGCGGCTGGCGTATTTCGCGGTGAAGGCGGTTTCGACCGTCCCGGGATGCAGGCAGACACAGGCCAGTTGCCGGTGCGAGCGCGCAAGTTCCACCGCCGCCGTGTGGATCAACTGGTTCACCCCGGCCTTGGCAGCGCGATAGCTGTACCAACCGCCCAAGGCATTGTCCCCAATCGACCCCACCCGCGCGGACAGAACGGCAAAGACCGCCCGGTCCCGGCGCGGCATCAGCGGCAGCGCGTGTTTCAGGACCATCGCCGGACCGATGGCATTCAGCAAGTACTGGTCCGCCAACGCCTTGGCATCCAATGATTTCAAGGTCTTCTCCGGCTCCGCCCCGCCGATTTCCAGCGCGCCGGTGGCCACGAAAACAAGATCGTAAGGACCCTCCAGCGCGCCAAGGATAGCGCTCAGGCTGGCCTCGTCCGTCACGTCCAGCCCGTCGCGCGACCGCGACAGGCCGGTGACCGCCATGCCCAGGTCGCGCAGATGCGCCGCCACCGCCCCGCCGATGCCGCCGCTGTCCCCGATGATCAATGCGTTTTTCATGCAGCGCCAATTAGCGGCGGCGGGCATGGCTTCAAGCGGTGCCGACATCCTCACGCGCGATGGCCACCGTCTTGACCACGGCGAAACAATCCACGCCGGGCGCCAGGCCCAGCCCCTCCGCCGACCGCCGCGTGACCCGCGCCAGCACCCGGCCGGCCGCCGTGTCCAGCGAGACAAGCGCCCCCGGCCCCTCACCCTCGCGGATGGAATCCACCTTGCCCGGCAGGATGTTGAGCGCGGACAGCCCCTCGGGCTTTTGCCGCGCCAGGATGACCTCCTGCGCCGCGATCCGTATCCGCAAGGGCGCGCCCACGGCCTGCGGAACACGCGGCAGATACAGCGGCAAGCCCCCGGCATCCAGTTCCGTCAGACCGTCGTCATGATGAGCAGCGACCCGCACCTCCAGCACGGCGCCGACGGCCCGAATGCCCGCGGGCGTCACCGCCGGGTCGCTCAGCACCTCTGCGGCGCTGCCTTGCCGCACAACACGGCCATCCTGCAGGACAACGACGGTTGTTGCCAGCCGCGCGACCTCGGCGGCGGAATGGCTGACATAAAGGATCGGACAGCGCGCCTCGTCCCTGAGCCGTTCGAAATAGGGCAGGATCTCGCGCTTGCGGGCCTCGTCCAGCGCCGCCAGCGGTTCATCGGCCAGGATCAGCCCCGGATCGGCCAAGAGCGCGCGCCCGATCGCCACGCGCTGTTTCTCCCCCCCCGACAGGGCACCGGGGCGGCGGGTCAGCAGAGGTCCAAGGCCCAGCATCTCGACCACCGGGTCCAGCGGCAAGAGAGACCCGGCGAACCAGCGCCCGTACAGCAGGTTTTGCCGGACCGAGAGATGCGGGAACAGGCGGCCTTCCTGAAAGATATAACCCAGGCGGCGCTTGTGCGGTGGCAGCCAGATCCCCTGCGAGGTGTCGCCCAGAATCCTTTTGCCGACCCGCACACGGCCCTCATCAGGCCGCATCAACCCGGCCACCGCGTTGATAACGCTGGTTTTCCCGGAGCCGGAACGGCCAAAGAGCACGCAAAGTCCCGGCGGTGCCTCGAACGCCGCGTCGAGGGTGAAAGCGCCCAGCCGATGACGCACCGCGACCTCCAGCATCACGCGCCCCCCACCCGTGCCGCCACCCGGCGCGAGATCCATTCCGACAAAAGCAGCGCCAGCATCGCCACGGCGACCGCCACCGCGACCAGCCGCAGGGCAGAGGCCTCTCCGCCCGGCACCTGAAGAAAGGCGTAGATCGCCGAGGGCAGCGTCTGTGTCTGGCCCGGGATATTCGAGACAAAGGTGATCGTGGCGCCGAACTCTCCCATTGCCTTGGCAAAGCCCAGGATAGCCCCCGCCAGAACACCCGGCAGCACCATCGGCAAGGTCACGGTGGCAAAGACCCAGGGACGCGAGGCGCCCAGCGTGGCGGCGGCCTGTTCCAGTTTCGGGTCAACCGCCTCGATCGACAGGCGCATGGCGCGCACCATCAGCGGAAAGCCCATGATCCCGGCGGCTAGCGCCGCGCCCGTCCAGTTGAAGGCAAAGCTGATCCCGATGGATTTCAGGAAGCCACCCACCGGCGCGCGCGGGCTGAAGGTGATCAACAGCAAGTAGCCGGTCACGACAGGCGGCAGGATCAGGGGCAGGTGGACCAGCCCGTTGAGGATCTGCTTGCCCGGAAACCGCCAACGGGCCAGCGCGTAGGCAATGAACAACCCGAAAGGCAGCGCCGCAACGGTGGCCCAGAACGACACGCGGAGGGACAGTCTGACCGCCTCCCACTCTGCCGGGCTGAGCCAATCCATCGCGTCAGTCGCCCAGGACGGCGAATCCCTGCGCGACAAAAAGTGCCGCCGCCTCTGGCGTTTGCAGGAAGGCCAGGAAAGGAGCCGCGACGTCGGCGCGGCCTTCGACGGCGGCAACCGGGTAGCGGATCGGCGGGTGGCTGTCCTCGGGGAAGAGGCCAAGGGCATCGACGGCCGGATCGGCGGCCGCGTCGGTGGCATAGACCACGCCCAGCGGCGCCTGCCCCAAAGAGACCAGCGCCAGCGCGGCACGCACGTTGTCGGCCTGGGCTACGCGGGGTGCCACACCCTCCCACAGGCCCAGCGTTTCAAGCGCCGCCTTGCCGTAGATTCCCGCCGGAACCGCCTCGACCAGGGCCATCGCCAAGCGGCCTTCACCCAGCATCGCGGGCAGGTCCAGGCCGGGCCCGATCTCGACCGGGTCCGCACCCGCCGGTCCGGCCAGCACCAGCCGGTTGCCCAGCAGTTCGGTGCGCGTGTCAGGGGCAATCAGCCCATCGCGGTCCAGCACATCCATCCAGTCGGTATTGGCCAGAAAGACCACATCCGCAGGTGCCCCCTGCTGGACCTGGCGCGCCAGCGCCGAGGACCCGGCATAGGACAGGACAAGATCGCCGTCATAGACCCTGGCGATCTCGTCCAGCGCGGTCTTGAGGCTGGCGGCGGCGAAGACGGTCACCTGCTCTTCCCCGGACACGGGCCGGGCCAGAGCAAGGGCGAAGCACAGGTATGTAAAGAATTTTCTCATGTCAGGGCAGGTTCTGGCACGCGCCGCGACGACTGTCACCACACAATCTCCCTACGGATGGGGCAAAAGGCGCCCTGCTCGCAGGCAGGGCGTCCTGACAAGCGTCACGGCCTAGCTGCGGCTCAGCCCCTTGCGCAGGGCCACCAGGTCAAGATCCTGTGCGATGAAGCCCACACCGGCGTCAATCGCCTTCTGGCCGAACTCTGGGTCGGTGGTCAGCGTGCCCGCCGGCTTGCCCGCCGCCGTGATCCGCTTGATCCCGTCGACAACCGCCGCCTGGACCTCGGGGTGCGTCGGCTTGCCCGGATACCCCATCGAGGCCGCAAGATCCGCCGGGCCGATAAAGATGCCGTCGATGCCGGGCACTGCGGCGATTGCCTCGATCTGGGCCATCGCCTCGACCGTTTCGACCTGGACGATCAGGCACAACTCGTCGCGCGCTGTGGCGTGGTAGTCCGCGATCCGGCCAAAACTGCTGGCCCGCGTCATCCCCGCGACGCCCCGGATACCCGCGGGCGGATAGGCGACCGCAGCCGCAGCTTCGGCGGCCTCTTCGGCGTTCTGTACATAGGGCACGACCAAAGTCTGCGCCCCGATGTCCAACAGCCGTTTCATCTCGGGCGCATTCAACGAGGCAGGCCGTGCCAGGGCCGACACCGGATAGGGCGCCACCGCCTGCAGCATCGGCAGCACGCGGATCGGGTCCATCGGCGAATGCTCGCAGTCGAAGAGCATCCAGTCATAACCACAGGTCGCCATCATCTCGGCGGCCAGCGGATCGGTCATGCAACACCAGATGCCGCGCTGCAGGCGGCCCTCCTGCAAGCCTGCCTTGAAGGCGTTTTTCTTCAGTTCCATCGTCGTCCCTCTATCCGTTCGCGCAAACACTAGACGCATCGCCGGGGATCAGGCAAACGACTCCCCGTAACAGGCACGAATTCTCAGGACTCTGCGTCATGCCCACCGCTCTTGTCACCGGTTCCGCCGGCTTCATCGGTTATCATTGCTGCGCGCGGCTTTTGAGTGAAGGCTGGCGCGTGATCGGGCTGGACGCGCTGACCGACTATTACGAGGTGTCGCTGAAACAGAACCGGCACGCGCGCCTGGCCCCTCTGGGCGACTTCGTGCCCGAGATTGGCCGGGTCGAGGATCCAGGGCGCATGGCGGACCTCTTTGCCCGGGAAAAGCCCGAGGTGGTGATCCATCTCGCCGCGCAGGCAGGCGTGCGCTACTCGATCGAGAACCCCCGGTCCTACCTTGAATCGAACATCATCGGCACATTCGAGATCCTCGAAGCGGCCCGCGCGCATCCGCCGCGCCACCTGCTCCTGGCCTCGACCTCTTCGGCCTATGGCGCGAATACCGAAATGCCCTACCGGGAAACCGACCGCGCCGATTACCAGATGTCCTTTTACGCGGCGACGAAGAAAAGCACCGAATCGATGGCGCACAGCTATGCGCATCTCTTTGATGTGCCGACGACGATGTTTCGCTTTTTCACCGTCTACGGGCCCTGGGGGCGGCCGGACATGGCGCTGTTCAAGTTCACCAGGGCCATCCTTCAGGGCCAGCCCATCGACGTCTACAACTTCGGTGACATGCAGCGCGACTTTACCTACGTCGACGACCTCGTAGACGGCATCCGCCTGCTGATGGACGCGGCGCCGGAGCGGCCTGCCGACGGGAACGTGCCCGAGGGCGACAGCCTGTCGCCGGTGGCCCCCTTTCGTGTCGTGAACATCGGCAATTCCGAACCCGTGCAGCTGACCGAGTTCATCGAGGCCATCGAAGAGGCCACGGGCCTGAACGCGACCCGCAACCTGATGCCGATGCAGCCCGGCGATGTGCCGGCGACCTGGGCGGATGCCACGTTGCTGCAGACCCTGACCGGCTACAGCCCCCGCACCTCGGTGCGCGAGGGCGTGGCGAAGTTCGTCGCCTGGTATCGCGACTATTACCTGCGCAACAGCACCGAGTCCGCCTGACACGGAACACCAAAGGGCGGCGCGTATCCCGGTCAAAAGCCGGAAACATGATGGAAATCGTCATCTTTGACCTTGCACCGAGGCGCTCTTGGCCCACAATAAGGGTCGGGAACCGCCAGGGGCGGAAGACACGGGGGGACGGGCCGCAGAGTGCCGCAACAGGGGATCAGATCGAACAACGGCCTCTCTTGGGGGGTGTCGAGGTTGTTCCGCTTCTGTCCGTGTGGCCTGCGTGATCCGTGGTGCCCTGCCTCCGGCCTCTGAGGCCGCGCCGACCCCGTTCTGTATCCGCGGCAATGGTTCCTTTTTCTGGAATAATCATTGCAATCTTCGCGGTCTTTTCGGAAAAAACGTCAATTTCCTGACCCTGCGGAGACGCGAATGACCACCCAGAGCAGTCTTCTGCCCATCATCGCGCTGCTGCCCTTCCTGGGCGCTCTTGTGCCCGGCATCATGATCCGGGCCGGCCGAACCGCCACCGCCACCTTCACCGCCGTGCCGACCGTGCTTGCGCTGGTCATGCTGGGCACGCTGGCCCCCGGCGTGATGGAGGGCACGGTCTACACCATGTCGATCCCCTGGCTGCCCCAGATGGGGCTCGAGGTTGCCTTTTTCCTCGACGGTCTGGGCCTGATGTTCGCCTGCATGATCCTGGGCGTCGGCCTGCTGATCACGCTATACGCGCGCTACTACCTGTCCGGAGAGGATCCGGTGGGGCAGTTCTATACCTATTTGCTGCTGTTCCAGGGCGCGATGCTGGGCATCGTGATTTCGGACAATATCCTGCTTTTGCTTATCTTCTGGGAGCTGACCTCGCTGTCCTCCTTCCTGTTGATCGGTTACTGGAAACACCTGCCCGAAGGCCGCCAGGGCGCCCGGATGGCACTGACGGTGACCGGCGCCGGGGGTCTGGCGATGATCGGCGGGATGCTGATCCTGGGCAATATCGCGGGCAGCTACAACCTGACCGACATCCTGGCCGCCGGTGACGCCATCAAGGCCTCGGACTGGTACACGCCCGCCGTGATCCTGATCCTTCTGGGGGCCTTCACCAAGTCGGCGCAGTTCCCTTTCCACTTCTGGTTGCCGCACGCGATGGCTGCGCCGACACCGGTCTCGGCCTACCTGCACTCGGCCACGATGGTGAAGGCCGGGGTTTTCCTGATGGCCCGCATGTGGCCCGCGCTGTCGGGCACGGAACTGTGGTTCTACGCCGTGGCAACCACGGGGATGGTCACGATGGTCATCGCGGCCGTGATCGCGCTGTTCAAGGACGACCTCAAGGGTCTGCTGGCCTTCTCGACCGTGTCGCACCTGGGCCTGCTGACCATGCTGCTGGGCTTTGGCACAGAGGCCGCGGCGATTGCGGCAGTGTTCCACATCCTCAATCACCTGACCTTCAAGGCGGCGCTCTTCATGACCGCCGGCATCATCGACCACGAGGCGCACACCCGCGACATCAAGCGGTTGGGGGGTCTTGCAAAACTGATGCCGATCACCGCCGTCATCGGAACGGTTGCCGCCCTGTCGATGGCCGGTATCCCGCTGTTCAACGGCTTCCTGTCCAAGGAAATGATGCTGGAGGAAGCAAGCCACACCTACTGGTGGGAAAACCCCTGGATCGTGCCCGCGCTGGCCACCTTCGGGGCGCTTTTCTCTGTCGCCTATTCGCTTCGGTTCATCTTTCACGTCTTTGGCGGCCCGGTGCGCGACGACTACCCGCACAAGCCGCATGATCCGCCCGCCGGGATGTGGCTGTCACCCGCCTTTCTGTGCATCTTCGTGGTGCTGATCGGTATCGCACCCTTCCTGGCCGAGGACGTGGTGAACATGGCCGCCACCGCCGTCACCGGGCATGAAACCCATGCCCATCTCAAGATCTGGCACGGCGTGACACCGGCGCTTTACATGTCGATTGCCGCCGTTGCCGGGGGCGCGGTGCTGCTGCTGCTGCACCGCCCGCTGGATGCCGCCTGGATCAAGGCCGGGCCCTTCTACGCCAAGGCTGTCTTCGACGCGGTGATCGCGGGCTGCGTGCGCCTGTCCCGCGCCATTTCGGACACGTTGCACGACGGATCGATCAGCCGTTACCTGGCGATCTTCACCGCCGCCACGGTGGCGGTCGGTTACGCCGCCTTCCTGCGAGGCGAGATTGCCCCCGCCACGCGCGACCTGCTGCCGATCCCGCCGGTTGTCGCGGTAGGCTGGGTCCTTTTGGTCTGCGCCACGGCGGTCATCGTCATGCAGCACCACATGCGCTACCGCGCGCTGGTGGTGCTGGGGGTCATCGGGCTGATGATCTCGGCCGGGTTCATCTACATCTCGGCCCCCGACCTTGCGCTCACGCAGATCTCGGTCGAGACGGTGACGATCATGCTGCTGCTCCTGGCGCTGCACTTCCTGCCCAAGACCACGCCGCAGGAAAACACCGCCGGACGCCGTGCGCTGGACGGGATGATCGCCGTGGCCGCCGGCATCGGCGTCGCCGCGCTGTCCTTTGCCTTCATGACACGGGACTTCAGCTCGATCTCGGACTTCCACCTGGCCAATTCCTACAAGGGCGGCGGCGGCACCAACGTCGTGAACGTGATCCTGGTGGATTTCCGGGGCTACGACACCTACGGCGAGATCATCGTCCTGGGCATCGCGGGCCTGGTGATCTTTGCCCTGATGGAGGCACTGTTGAGTGGCCCGGCGGGCGCAAGACTGCGCAACTCGGGCTACAACTTCGACCGGTCGCATGACCGCCATCCGCTGATGATGGTGATCGCAACCCGCGTGATGATGCCCATCGCGCTGATGGTCGGCGTCTACATCTTCCTGCGCGGCCACAACCAGCCGGGCGGTGGCTTTGTCGCCGGGCTGGTGTTCTCTATCGCGCTGTTGATGCAGTACATGGCGTCCGGTTTCGGATGGACCTCGCGACGGCAACAGTTCGAATATCACGCGATGATCGGCTGGGGCGTGGTGATCGCCGGGTTGACCGGCATGGGCGCCTGGCTTTCGGGGACACCCTTCCTGACCTCGGCCTTCGGCTATGTCCACCTGCCCCCGATCGAGGAGTTCGAGCTGGCCACCGCCGCGCTCTTTGACCTTGGCGTGTTCCTCTGCGTGCTGGGGGCCGTGATGCTGATGCTCTACAGCCTCAGCCGGATGGCACGCCACGCGGGCGAAACCGTCAATCCCGAACCAATGGACTATGACCCATCTCGCCCGCGCAAGATGGTCGAGAAAGGAAAGGCGTGACATGGAATTGCTTGTCGCAAGCGCCATCGGCGTGCTGACGGCGGGCGGGGTCTACCTGATCCTGCGGCTGCGCGCCTTCCCGGTGATCCTCGGGCTGTCCCTGCTCAGCTACGCGGTCAACATCTTCCTGGTCTCGACCGGGCGGCTGGCCATCAACGCGCCGCCGATCCTGAACAAATACGCCGATGTCCCCTATACCGATCCGCTGCCCCAGGCGCTGGTGCTGACGGCGATCGTGATCTCGTTCGGGATGACGGCGGTGCTGGTGATGTTCGCTCTCGGGGCCTACCTGGAGGCCGGGGATGACAGCATCGACATGAAAGACGCCGAAGAGAAGGACGACGCGGCATGAGTCACTGGATCATCGCCCCCGTCGTGCTGCCGGCCATGATGGCGCCGCTCATCGGCTACGTGATGCGGCACGACATCGTGCTGGCCCGGGTCGCTTCGGCGGCCTCTACCGTGGCTCTTTTCGTCATCGCCCTGGGTTTGGCGTTCTGGGCCGCCGATGGCGGCACCCATGTCTATCGCCTAGGCGACTGGCCCGCACCCTTTGGCATCGTGCTGGTGCTGGACCGGCTGTCGGCCATGATGGTGCTGCTGACCGCCTCGCTGGCGCTGATCGTGCTCTGGCACAGCATCGCAACGGGATGGGACGCGAAGGGGCGCCATTTCCACGCGCTCTACCAGTTCCAGCTGATGGGCATCTGCGGCGCCTTCCTGACCGGCGACGCCTTCAACCTGTTCGTCTTCTTCGAGGTTCTGCTGATCGCCTCCTATGGCCTGATGGTGCATTCGGGCGGCAAGGTGCGGATGCAGGCGGGTCTGCAATACGTCGTCATGAACCTCGCCGGATCGACGCTGTTCCTGTTCGCGCTCGGCACGATGTACGCCACGACCGGCACGCTGAACATGGCCGATCTTGCCGTGAAGGTGCCGCAGATCGCGGCCGAAGATTCGGGCATGGTGCGCGTTGCGGCTGTGCTGTTGCTGATCGTCTTCATGATCAAGGCCGCGCTGTTCCCGGTGCAGTTCTGGCTGCCCGGCACCTATTCCAACGCCCCGGCCCCGGTCGCGGCGCTGTTCGCGATCATGACCAAGGTCGGCGCCTATGCGATCATCCGCCTGCACACGCTGGCATTCCATCCCGGGGCAGAGCCGACCAAGGACGTGGTGACGACCTGGCTGTTCCCTGCTGCGATGGTCACGCTGACGCTGGGCGCGCTGGGGGTGCTGGCCGCGCGGCGGCTGATGCCCCTGCTCTCCTTCTCGGTGATCGGGTCGATGGGGACGATGATGCTGGCGGTGGCACCGGTCGATGCCTATGCGACCGAAACCGCGCTTTACTACCTCGTGCATTCCACCTTCTCGGCCGCCGCCCTGTTCCTGCTGGCGGACCTGGTGGTCAGCCGTCGCGGCTCGGACGAGCTGGATGCGCGCCCGCCGGTTCTGCAGAACGGGCTGTTTGCCGGGCTCTTCTTTGCCTGTGCAATCGCGATGGCCGGGATGCCGCCGCTGTCGGGTTTCCTGGGCAAGCTGTTGATCCTCGACGCGCTGCGTGAACCGGACCTGATGCCCTGGGCCTGGACCGGTATTCTTGTCGGCTCGCTTGTGACCATCGTCGGCTTTGCCCGCGCGGGAAGCATGATCTTCTGGAAGTCGACCGCGCTGAAAATGCCCGAGGGCACAGAGGCGATCCAGTCCGACCCGCCGCCTGCCCCCGCACGGGGGACCGAACTGGCACCGGTCATGATGCTGCTGGCGCTGCTGGTAGGGCTGGCCGTCCTGGCTGGTCCAGCCACAGGCTACATGCGCGCCGCCGCAAACCAGCTGTTCGAACCCTCGGGCTATATCGACTCCGTTCTGGCGCCGGTGGAAAAGCCCGAGAAACCCGAGGCCGATCCGCTGCACGACGCCGCCGACCCCCTTGCGGAAGAGGAGCATTAAGCCATGCTGAAACGCATCTTTCCGCACCCTCTGCTGAGCCTGACCCTGTTGCTGGTCTGGTTGATGCTGGTCAACAAGGTCACCCCGGGCAATATCCTGCTGGGCGGTTTCCTGGGGATCGTGGTGCCGATCCTGACCTCGCCCTACTGGCCCGGTCGGCCGCGGCTGAAACGGCCCGTCATGACGGTGCCCTATGTCCTGCTGGTGATATGGGACATCATCGTCGCCAATATCCAGGTGGCCCTGATCATCCTGTTCAAGCCGCGCGCGAAGATCCATTCGCAATGGGTCGTCGTCCCGCTGGACCTGACCTCGCCCGAGGCGATCACCGTTCTGGCCGGCACCATCACCATGACCCCCGGCACCGTGTCCGCCCTGCTGTCCTCGGACGGGACGTCGCTGTTGGTGCATTGCCTGCACACCGATGATCCCGACGGCGTCCGGAATGAGATCAAGACCCGCTACGAAGCCCGGCTGAAGGAGATTTTCGGATGATCACCTACGCTTTGTATTTCGCGATCGGCTGTTTCGGCCTCGGGCTCTTGTTCAACCTCTGGCGCATCGTGACCGGGCCGGGACAGGCCGACCGGGTTCTTGCCCTGGACACGATGGTCATCAACATCATCGCACTGCTGGTCCTCTACGGAATCCTGCAGGGCACAGCCATCTATTTCGAAGCCTCGATGCTGGTCGCGATGGTCGGTTTCGTGTCCACCGTCGCCTATTGCCGCTTTCTCTTGCGCGGCGACATCATCGAGTAGGGAGGAAGCCCATGTTTGCAGAAGTCCTTGTTTCGGCCTTCCTCATTATCGCGGGGATCTTTGGCCTTGTCGGGTCGCTGGGCCTGTTGAAACTGAACGACACGATGCAGCGGCTGCACGCGCCCACCAAGGCCACGACGCTGGGCGTGGGGGGCGTTCTCATCGCCTCGATGCTGTATTTCCTGCTGGTCAAGGACGACCTGTCCTTTCACGAGTTGCTGATCACCCTTTTCCTGTTCCTGACCGCACCGGTCACGGCCCTGTTCATCGCGCAGACGCATATCCTGATGGGGCTGCGGCGCAGCGACCTGCCCCCGACCGGAGGCGAGCATGACTGGTCGATCTACGACGATCCGCCGGAACAGGATCCACAGGACGCGGATCAACCTCAGTCCTGACCGCATCGCGCAAAGAAAAACGCCCGCCGGATCGCTCCGTCGGGCGTTTTCATTTTGCATGTCAGTGCCTTAGCCGATGATCGCGTTCAGCGTAGCCGAGGGGCGCATCACGGATGCGGTCTTGGCCGGATCACCGTGGTAGTAGCCGCCCAGGTCCGCCGCGCTGCCCTGCGCCGCCGCCAGTTCACCGGTGATCGCTGCTTCGCCATCGGCCAAGGCCTTGGCGATGGGTGCGAAATGCGCGGCCAGTTCGGCGTCGTCGCCTTGTGCCGCCAGCGCCTCGGCCCAGTAGCGCGCGAACCAGTAGTGGCTGTCGCGGTTGTCGGGCTCACCCACCTTCCGCGACGGGCTGCGGTCGTTGTCCAGGATTCCCTGCGTCGCGGTTTCCACCGCATCGCCCAGCACGCGCGCCTTGGCATTGTCACGCGCATCGGCCAGGAACTTGAAGCTTTCTCCCAGCGCGCAGAACTCGCCCAGCGAGTCCCAACGCAGGTGGTTTTCCGCCTGCAGCTGCTGGACGTGCTTCGGGGCAGAACCGCCGGCACCCGTCTCGAACAGGCCGCCGCCGTTCATCAGCTTGACGATGGACAGCATCTTGGCCGAGGTCGCCAGTTCGAGGATCGGGAAGAGGTCGGTCAGGTAGTCGCGCAGCACGTTGCCGGTGATGGCGATGGTGTTCTCGCCCTTGGTGATGGTTTCAAGGCTGGCGCGGGTTGCCTCACGCGGGGCCATGATCTCGAACTTGTCGGCCACGCCCTTCGCCTCGAGGATCGGCTTGACGTAGGCGATCAGCTCGGCGTCATGCGCGCGGGTTGCGTCCAGCCAGAAGATCGCGCGATAGCCCGTCGCCTTCTGCCGTTCGATGGCCAGGTTCACCCAGTCCTCGATCGGCGCCTTGCGGGCCGAGGCCGACCGCCAGATGTCACCCGCCTTGACGGCATGCGAATGCAGCACGGTGCCGTCGTCGAGGACCATCTTGACGGTGCCGTCTTCCGGAATCTCGAAGGTGGTCGGGTGGCTGCCGTATTCTTCGGCCTTCTGCGCCATCAGACCCAAGTTCTGCACCGTGCCGGCGGTGGCCGGGTTCAGCTTGCCGTTGGCTTTGAAGAACTCGATCGCCTCGTCATAGACCGGTGCATAGCAGTTGTCGGGGATCACGCAGGTGGTGTCGTGTTCCTTGCCATCCGGGCCCCAGCCCTTGCCGCCGGCGCGGATCAGCGCGGGCATGGACGCGTCGATGATGACGTCGGACGGCACGTGCAGGTTGGTGATGCCCTTGTCGCTGTCGACCATGTACATCGGCGGGCGTTCCGCGCGCACGGCCTCGATGGCCTCCATGATCTCGGCATTGTCCTTCACACGGTTCAGCAGGTCGCCCATGCCGGCGTTCGGGTTCACTCCCAGCGCCTTCATCTCGTCGCCGTATTTTTCGAACACCGGCGCCAACCATGCCTTGACCGCGTGGCCAAAGATGATCGGGTCAGAGACCTTCATCATCGTGGCCTTCATGTGCAGCGAAAACAGCGTGCCGTCGGCCTTCACCTTCTCGATCTCCTGCGCCAGGAAATCATCCAGTACGGCGGCCGACATGAAGGTCGCGTCGACGACGGTGCCCTCGGGGTAGGACACGCCCTCTTTCAGAACGGTTTCACCACCGGCGGTTTCCAGGACGATCTTGGCGGTCGCGGCTTTGGGCAGCGTGGCGGACACCTCGTTGGCAAAGAAGTCATCGCCGGGCATCGAGGCGACGCGCGTCTTGCTGTCGGCGGTCCAATCACCCATCCGGTGCGGGTTGTTCTGGGCGAATTTCTTGACGGCGGCAGCGGCGCGGCGGTCCGAGTTGCCTTCGCGCAGCACCGGGTTCACGGCCGAGCCCTTGATGGTGTCGTACTTGGCGCGGACGGCCTTTTCCTCGTCGGTGGACGGGGAATAGGGGTAGTCGGGCAACGCGTAACCCTGCGACTGCAGTTCCTTGACGGCGGCGACAAGCTGCGGCTCGGAGGCCGAGATGTTCGGCAGCTTGATGACGTTTGCCTCGGGCTTTTTCACCAGGTCGCCCAATGCGGCCAGGTCGTCGGACTGGCGTTGGTCTTCTGTCAGAACCTCGGGGAAGGTGGCGATGATCCGGCCTGCCAGGCTGATGTCCCTGGTGCCCACGGAAACGCCAGCGGCGGCGGCGAATTTCTGGATGATCGGAAGCAGAGAGGCCGAGGCCAGCTCGGGTGCTTCGTCGACCTTGGTGTAGATGATGTCGGGAGTGGAATCAGACATGTGTCCGGCCTTTCTCAGCAGAGGTGACGGTTGGCCCCTCCATAGGCGAAGCAGAGGGGCGCGTCTACAGTATGCAGCCGTATACAGTGTCGCATTGCCGGGAAAGGCCCTGCCTGCGGCCATGTGTCAGACCTTGGGTCAGCGTGATTGGTCCAACAGGCTTGGACTTTATCGGATTTGGGCCATATCATATCTATAAAATGAGATACGTTTGAGATCGACATGTCCCGACGCACAACCATCGCCGGCCTGGCCATCCTGTTTTCGTCCCTCGCCTTTGGCCTTTGGGCCCGCAGCAGCGGCGACAGCAAGGCGGTGTCCGAAGCCCGCCCTGTGGCGGATCTTGCCCCACGCGACGGGCGGCTCGTGGTGGATATACGGGAACCGGACGAGTGGAAGGACACCGGGGTTTTGCCGGGCGCACGCCTGCATTCCTGGCGGTCTGCGGAAGAGTTCGTATCGGCCTTGGGCAAGGATCTGGAAAAGGCGGATGAAATCCTGATCGTCTGCCGGTCCGGCAACAGGTCCAGCCGCGCCGCAAGGGCCTTGGCCGATCATATCGACCGAGAGGTCATCGACGTGGCCGGGGGGATGATACGCCTGGCCCGCGAAGGCCAGGCGCAGGTGGTGGCGCCCACCCGAAAGATGGGCTGTCCCGTCTGCTGATATGGCTCAGGCCGTCTCGGACGAGACGTGCCAGGCCGAAAAGCTCTGCCGCAAACGGCCGATCAACGTGTAGAGAAGCAGGCCGACCATCGCCAGGATGACGATGACGGCAAAAAGCTCGGGGACCGCGAGGTTCTGCAGGTGCGCCACGGCCAGGTAGCCCAAACCTTCGTTCCCGCCGATGAACTCACCCACGATAGCGCCAATCATCGCCAGCACCACGGCGACCTCTGTCCCGGTCAGGATCACCGGCAGGGCAGAGGGTACGTCGAGCAGGTAGAACCGTTGCACCGGGTTTGCCTGCAGGATGGTGAAGACGTCCTTGTCCCCCGGTTCGACCGACTTGAACGCCTGCAGCGCGTTGGAAAAGACCGGGAAAAAGGCCAGGGCCGCCGCGATGACGATCTTGGATTCCAGCCCGAATCCAAACCACAGGATGAACAGCGGCGCCAGCGCGATCTTGGGGATCAGCTGCAGCAGCACGATAAAGGGCTTGGCCGCCCATTCCACCGGAGGAACCCGCGCCATGATGAACCCCAGGCTGATGCCAAGGCCCACGGCGATCAGGAAGCCGGAAACCGCCTCTGTCACGGTCACAAGCGCATGGTCCCAAAGTTCGCGCGTCTGCACCATTTCGATAAGTGCCACGAGGATGGCCTCAGGCGGTGGCAGAACGAAAGCAGACACTTCCGCTGTGCGAACGTAAAAGGACCAGCCAACCAGAAAGAGGCAGACGGAAATCGCGGGCAGTGCGATCTTGAGCGTGCGTTCCGACATCATTCGCCCTCACTCAGCTTTTGGCGCAATTCGCCGACCATGTTCTGGAATGCCATCGACTGTTGGAGTTCCAAGCCGCGCGGGCGGTCGAACGGCATCTCGATCATCGCCGTGATCCGTGCCGGACGCGGCGCCAGGACAACCACGCGATCCGACAGGAAGGCGGCCTCGGAGATCGAGTGCGTGACGAGGATCGTCGTCACGTTGGCCCGGGCGCAGACATCCATCAACTCGATGTTGAGCGCGTCGCGCGTCATGGCATCGAGGGCGCCAAAGGGCTCGTCCAGCAGCAAGAGTTGCGGTTCCGTCACCAGCGCACGCGCCAAAGAGGCCCGCTGGCGCATCCCGCCGGACAGTGCATTGGGCCGGTGATGGAGAAACTCCTTCAGGCCGACGGTCTCGCAGATCGCGGTTGCGCGTTCGAGTCGCTCCTTGCGACCGACGCCCGCGACCCGCAACGGCAGGGCGACATTCTCGACCACGGTGAACCAGGGGAACAGCCGTGCCTCCTGGAACATCATCGACACGGGGCGGGTTGCCGCGGCAGACCGGCGAGTGCCGTTCCAAACTGCGTTTCCGCGGATTTCAACGGTGCCTTCGGTCGGCGATTCCAGTCCCGCGACGATGCGCAAGAGCGTGGTCTTGCCGCAACCGGA
>NZ_JARAMO010000208.1:0-21937 GCF_028807275.1 Mameliella sp. AT18 | reverse complement strand
TGGGCGGCGGCGCCTACGCGGGCAATGACCTGCTGGACGTCAGCGCGTTGACGGACTTGTCCGGAAACCCAGTCTCGACAGAGGACGTGACCGTGACCGACACCGTGGGCGACGGTTCGGGCCATGCGATCCTGACCTTCCCCAACGGCGAAAGCATCACGCTGGTCGGTGTTCCCGTCGCCGAGGTGCAAAGCCCCGAACAACTGGCCGCGATGGGCATCCCACTCTTCACCGGCGACTTTATCGTCGAGGGTACTGCCCTGGGCGAAACCATCGACACCGGTTATTCGGGCGACCCCGACGGCGATTTCATCGACAATGGCGACGGCATCGGCGGCTCGCAGGACGACACCGTCCTTGCCTACGGCGGCGACGACATCGTGCAGGCGGGCCTGGGCGACGACAGTGTTCTGGGCGGTGCGGGCAAGGATACCCTGGACGGCGGCGCCGGGGCCGACACGCTGGAAGGCGGCGATGGCGCGGATGTCCTTTTCGGCGGCGCCGGCGACGATCTCTTGTCCGGTGGCGCCGACGAAGACCGGATAGTCCTGCAGGACGGCTTTGGCGCCGACACGATTTCCGGCGGAAAGACCGTCACCACAGGCAACGACGAGGATACGCTGGATGCCTCGGCCCTGCCCGGCGCGGTCACCGTGACCTATTCGGGCGACGAGGCCGGCACCATCAGCGATGGCACCGACAGCGCCGAATTCTCGGAAATCGAGGCGCTGACCTTTGGGGGTGGAGACGATACCGTCGACGGAACCCTGGACAGCACGGGGATGACCGTTTTTGCCGATGGCGGTGACGACAGCCTGATTGGCGGCAGCGGGAACGACACGCTGGATGGCGGCACCGGGGCCGACACCCTCATTGGCGGTGTGGGCGCCGACAGCCTGACCGGCGGAGATGGCGCCGACACGTTCACCCTTGGGTCGGGCGATTTCGCCTCCGGCGACGGTGGTGATGATGTCTTCAACGCCAGCGCGGATGACATGAACGGCGCCCATCTCACCGTGACCGGCGGCGAAAGCGGAGAGACCGTAGGCGACACGCTCAACATCACAGGCCCGGCCAAGATCACCATGACCGGTGGGGAATCCGGCAAGGTCGAATGGCTGGACGGGTCCACCCTGACCTTCTCAGAAATCGAGAACGTCAATTACACGCCCTGTTTCACGCCCGGCACCCTGATCAAGACCAACAAGGGCGAGGTCGACGTGGCCGACATTACCCCCGGTGTCCGTGTGTTGACCCGCGACAACGGCTACAAGCGCGTGCTCTGGGCAGGGGCCAAGACGATCGGCGCCGCAGACCTGGCGGCGACACCGGACCTGCGCCCGGTCCGGATCGACGCAGGGGCATTGGGACGAGGTGTGCCGGAACGCGACATGCTGGTGTCCCCGCAGCACCGGGTGGTGATGGCCGGCGCCGCGATCGAACTTCTGTTCGGCGAGGACGAGGTGCTGGTGGCCGCCAGCCACCTGGTCGGCCGCCCCGGTATCACGCGGGTCTGTCCGGTCGAGGGCGTGACCTATGTGCATTTCATGTTCGACGCGCATGAACTGGTCATGTCCGACGGCGCCTGGACCGAGAGCTTTCAGCCCGGCGACCTGTCGCTTGCCGGTCTGGACGCAGGGCCGCGCGCAGAACTGCTGGCACTGTTCCCGGAACTGTCGAATGCGCCCGGACGGGGCGCCTATACCGCCGCGCGGGCCGCGCTCAAGGCGGAACAGGCACGCCTGCTGCTCGCGGCGTGACTGTCCGGCGGCCCCTGCCGGGGCCGCCCGTTTTTTTCAGCCCAGCGCTTGCAGCAAGGCGCGCGACGGCTCTCCGGTCACGGCCAGGCCCCTTGACTGCTGGTAGGCTGAGATCGCCGCCTCGGTCTTCTTGCCAATGACCCCGTCCGGGGTGCCCGCGTCGAAACCGGCGCGCGTCAGCCCGCGTTGCAATGCCTTGCGATCCTCCAGCGTCAGCCCGTGCTTGTCGCGGCCAAAGTCGCCCACCAGCGGCCCCGCCCCGTCCAGCCGATCCGCAAGATAGCCGACGGCCAGCCCGTAGTTCTCGGATGGGTTGTAGCGCAGGATCATGTTGAAGTTGTGGAATACGAGAAAGGCCGGCTTTCCCGCGCCCATCGGCGCCAGCACCGCGGCAGTACCGTGATCGGGCAAAGAACCGCCCCGGGCCGGGCGCACGCCCAACTCGCGAAAGCGCGAAACCGCCGCCCGGTTCTTGCGCCCCAGAGGGCCGGAATAGCCCTGCGGCAGGCGGACCTCGATGCCCCAGGGCTGTCCCCTGCGCCATCCCGCGCGGGCCAGGAACCGCGCCGTGGTGGCGAACGCGTCGATCGGATTGTCCGACCATATGTCGCGTTTACCATCACCGTCGAAATCGACTGAATGCTCCTGGTAGGCGTTCGGGATCAGTTGCGTGTGCCCCATTGCGCCCGCCCAACTGCCCACCAGCTGCTCTGGCCGGGCGTCGCCGGTCTGAACGATTCGCAGGGCATCCATCAGGTTCGACTCGAAGAACCGCCCGCGCCGCCCCTCCCAGGCCAGTGTCGAAGTGGCCGAGATCACCGGGATCTTGCCGCGCTTGGTGCCAAAGTAGCTTTCGACCCCCCAGATCGAGGCCATGACCTTGGCCGGAACGCCGTACTCTGCCTCGACCCTCTGCAGCGCAGCGCGCTGCCTGGCAAACTCGCCCCGACCAAACCGGATCTTGTCCTCTGGCGCGACGATGGCCAGGTAGTCCTCCAGCGTGCGGCTGAATTCGGTCTGGTTGCGGTCACGTTCGATCACGCCCGGCAGAAAGCCCTGTCCGCGAAACGCGCGGTCCAAAGTCGTTTCCGTGATCCCCCTGTCCCGGGCGCGCGCCCGGAACTCTGCGATCCAGCTATCGTAGGCGGGATTGGGCTGCGGGCGCAGCCCCGGTTCCAGCGCCGGGTCGGGTCGCGCCACCTCTGGCAGCCCGCCACCCGGTAAGCATCCCCCCAGCCAGATCGCCGAAGCCCCCAGTGCAAAACCCCGTCTGGAAAGGCGCATGTCCTGTCTCCTGCCCTATTGTTGCGCGCAAGCTAGACCGGCACCCGGGCCAACTGCAACCGCGTGTCAGGCAGGATCCCGCCGAGCACGGGTCAGAGCTGCTTCAACCAGATCCCGGCGCCAATCACCGCAACCAGAACAAGTGGCAGCCACCAGCGGTTCCAGATCGGGGTTGGTCGAAAACAATAGCTGCACGAACTCACACCATAGCGGAGTTGATGATTGCAGCTGCAGCGGAAAATACGAATTTCCTTGACCATGAAACCAACCTCCCAAACCGAGCAAAGAATAGTGTTTGTAACCCATTTTGCCACTTTGACCAGCAAAGTGGACAAGAATCTGTCACATTCCCCGTGTTTCCCGGGCGTCAACGCGACAGCACTTGACATCCACTCGACGCCTCATGCGGAGTTCGCGCCGCTTGGTCAGCCCTTTTCGCCCTGGGATCGCGTGCTTGTGTTCCGCTCTGGGGAGCAGCCATGCACCGCCGTGGCTTTGGCCACCCATCCTGCCGCTTTTTGCTGGTCTCGGAACCGTCACGCGTGTCCCTACCGTCAATGACGCCCGCTGTGCCACGGCTCACGAGCAGACAAACAGGAACAACCCCTGGGCGAATACAGCTAGGATGCGAGGCCGGATTCTGGCAGCGCGTGATCGACACCCAACACAACCAGAACGCTAGGTGCCGGGTCGTGTCCGACGTTCAGCGAATGCCCGCGCGAGGCGCAAGGCACCGTCCAATGCCGTGCCTTGGGGCTGAACGATGCGCCCTTGCAGATCGGGAAGATACGGCCCGTACGCCGGCCCAAGCCCGCCGGTCAGGCAAACCGGCGCCCGCCCCGAAGGATCCAGCACGCCAATGCCACGCCCGAGGTATGCCGCCCCTGCGGTCATCAATGCCACTGCCTGCGCATCGGTATCCGCGGCGGCGACGACACGCGGCGCCCATGTCGCGTATTCGCCCGGGGTCGCGCCCGTGGCAAAGGCCACGATTTCCAGCGCCCCGCCGAATTCCGCCAAAACGGAGGCAGTAAGGTCCGAATGCGTTTCAAGCCCGTCGTGGCATAGCAGAACCCGTTCCATGAGCCCGCGCCCCAACCAGGCCCCCGACGCCTGGTCCGACACCTGCAGGCCCCAGCCGCCGATCCGCGAGGTTTCACCGCTGCGGCGCCCCGCCATGACCGATCCCGTCCCGACCGAAACCAGGATGCCGTCACCAGACCCCAGGGCGCCGGCCAGTGCCGTTTCCAGGTCATCGCCCACGGTCACATGGGGCAGGCCGCATTCCCGGATGATCCGCGACGTCACCTCTGAAGTCAGGGCGCCCGCAAGTCCCAGGTGCGCCACGAAACGTTCCCGGCCCTCCGCCTCCAGCCCGGCGGAACCCAGCGCGGCGCCGATCGCGACACGCGTGTTGGCAATGCTCTGGACAAGATCGCTGGTCGCATTGGCCGGCCCGGCGCGTCCCTCTCCCAGGATACGCCCCTCGTAACTGGCCACCACCGCACGGCAGCCAGAGCCGCCTCCGTCCACGGCGATCAGGTAGGGGGGCGCAGGATGTGACATGCGCGGATCATTGGCACAGCGCCGCCGCGCGCAAAAGCCCGAAAGCCTGCTTCAATCCTCCAACACTTCCGACAGGCGCTTCAATCCAAGCCGAAGACCGTCCAGCGCCTCGGGGCCCAGCGCCTCTTCAAGATGTCGGTTCCGGGTCAGGAAGCGCGGCCTCACCTCGTCAAGCTTGGCCAACCCCGCGTCGGTCAGCGCGACCAGTTTCTTGCGGCGGTTATCGCTGTCATCCTGGAAGCGGACCAGCCCCTGCCCTGCCAGAGCATCCGCCGTCCGGCTGATCTGACCCCGGTCGATACCGCAGGTCCGGCTGAGCTCGGAGATCGAGATCGTTCCCCAGGTGTCGACGATGTTGAGGATCCTATAGGCCGTCAGGTTGATCGGCTGATCGCGCAGCAGGTCAGCCCCCTGATGGTCGAGCGCCCGGGACAGGACCGCAAGCTGAAAGGTCAGGCGCCCTTCAAGGTCCCTGACCTTGCGCAACTGGTCTTCGAGATCCGCCGATGTAAGCCGCATGGTGCATGTCTCTTATATTTGTTGTTTAATCAACATTATTCATGTAATTGCTATTTTACTCGATCATTCGAGCAAGACAACCACGGTGCCAAGACAGAGGGAGGGGCAACAGATGCGCAAGACGCCGAACGTCCTGTTCCTGATGGCGGATGAACACCAGGCTTTGGCCCTGTCCTGCCTGGGACACGACGTGGTGCAGACACCGAATCTCGACCGGTTGGCCGAGCGTGGCACCCTGTTCGAAAACGCCTATACGCCCAGCCCGATCTGCGTGCCGGCGCGCGCCGCACTGGCCACCGGACAGCCGGTGCATCAGACCGGCTACTGGGACAACGCGACCGCCTACGACGGGCGCGTGCCCTCCTGGGGACATCGCCTGCAGGCCGCCGGGGTGCCCGTGACCAGCATCGGCAAGCTGCATTACCGCGACGACAGCGACCTGACCGGCTTTGACCGGCAGATCCTGCCCATGCACATCCAGCACGGGATCGGGCAGGTCTGGGGATCGGTCCGCAACCCCCTGCCCGACCACCCCCACGGCGGTGAGATGCTGGGCGGGATCGGCGCAGGCCTGTCGAAATACAACCGCTACGACATGAACGTGGCAAAGGCGGCAGAGGGTTTCCTGTCCGAACGGGCGCGGGACGAGTCCCCCTGGGCGGCTTTCGTCAGCTTTGTCGCGCCGCATTTCCCGCTGATCGTACCGCAGGACTACCTTGACCTGTACCCGGCCAAGGACATGCCCCTACCGCCGGTCCGCCCGGCCAACGGATTCCCGACCCATCCCTGGGTCGCGCGCATGAACGGGATCGAGGATTCGGACACACAGCTTGGCACTGATGATCGCCGGCGCGAGGCCATCGCCGCCTATTACGCGCTCTGCACCTTTGTCGACGCCCAGATCGGGCGCGTTCTGGACGCGCTGGAGGCGGCCGGCCTCTCCGATGACACGCTGGTCATTTATTCCTCAGACCACGGCGAGCAGCTAGGGATCCGCGGGCGGTGGGGCAAGTCCACGCTTTACCGGGAATCCACGCAAGTTCCGCTGATCGCGGCGGGTCCGGGCTTTGCCCCGGACCGGCGTGTCACGACCGCCGTCAGCTTGCTGGACATCGCGCCGACGATCACCGCCGCGCTGGGCCTGTCGCCCGATCCCGACTGGACCGGGCGCCCCCTGCAAGACATCGCGGCCGCCGCACCTGACCCCGACCGCGTCGTCCTGTCCGAATACCACGCGGTCATGTCGCCCTCGGCCGGGTTCATGTTGGCCAATAGCCGGTGGTGCTATCATCACTACGTCGGCTACCCGCCAGAGTTGTTCGATCTGCAAAGTGACCCGTTGCAGACCCGCAATCTGTCAGGCCATCCGGAATTTGAGCTTGTCGAAAGGTCTTTGCGACACATCCTGTCGGATCACTGTGATCCGGCAGAGGTGGATGCCCGCGCCAAGGCCGACCAGGACAGGCTTGTGGCCCGGTTCGGCGGCCCTCGGGCCGCCTATGAAACAGGCCCCTCGGGCGCCACGCCGGTGCCCGAAGGCTGACTTGCCAGAAGAGAACGGTTGAGGAGGAGAACCGGATGATTTTCGCACGATTGAGGACCGCGCTTGCCGGCGCCGCGCTGATGCTGGGCGCCCTGCCCGCCGCAGCCCAGGACTGGGAGCCGCAAGGCCCGGTCAAGATGATGATCGCCTTTTCGGCCGGGGGCGGCGCCGATACGCTGGGGCGCCTGCTGGCCGAAGAGCTGAACACCCGCCACGGCTGGGAAATCATTCCCGAAAACGTCACCGGCAAGGGCGGTGTCACGATGGCCGTTGCGCTCAAGGATGAACCGGCGGACGGGCTGTCTATCGGGATTTCCGTGACAGAGGCCACGGCATACGCGCCGCAGACCATGCGCAGCCCGGCCTACACCCTGTCCGACTTCACCTTTCTGTCGACCATCACCGGCACCCAGATGGGCATCATCGCCAAGTCCGATCGCGGGTGGAGCACCCTGTCGGACGTGATCGCCGCGGCAAAGTCCGGCGAGACGATCACCGTTGGCGCCATGAGCCAGAAACTCGCCGATGCAACCTATGTGCTGGCAAAGCGCAACGGCATCCAGTTCACCACCGTGATGACGGGCGGCGGCAAGGCCAGCCTGAACGCGGTGATCGCGGATGACGTCGACATCGGCTGGTCGGCGGGCGCGCAGACCGCATCGGTCAGGGCCGGGGACGTGGTCAACCTGGCCTCTGCCGAGGCCATGCCGCTGAACGTCTCGCCCGATGCGCCGCTGCTCAGCGCCTACGACATGCCCTACACCTTTGGCGTCAAGTTCCTGGTGATGGCGCCGGACGGCCTGCCCGCCGAAGTGCGCGAAACCTGGCAGGTCCGGATCGCAGAGGTGCTGAACGATCCCGACGGCAAGCTGAATGCCTTTACCCGCAAGGTGTTTTCCGGCCCCGAGGTGATCCAGGGCGCCGAGCTGGATGCCTACATGCAGAAAAGTTTCGACGCCAATGCCGAGCTGCTGACCGAATCCGCCGAATGACCGCACTCGGCCCGGGCATCCATCGAGGTCCGGGCCGCACCTGTCGGAGACCGCCATGCCGGACCGAAAGACAGAGCTGATCCTCGGAGCGGTGCTCTTGCTGCTTGGCCTTCTGGCGGGCGCCGTCTGGGTGCCACTCGACAGCGAGACACCCCCGATCTACGAGTTCCGCCGCCAGACCTATATCGGCGACGCCCTGCTGCCGATGCTTGCAGCGCTGGGGATTGCGCTCTGCGCTGCCGTCCATGTCGCGGTCACTTTGCTCGAACGCGGGACATCAGATCGGGGTGGCCCGGCTTTCGATCGCCATGCCGCCCTTTTCCTGTTGTCCGTCTTCGCGCTGATGGCCCTGTCCGGGCTGGTAATGTTCTGGTCCGGGCCGCTGGCGCTGGCGCTGTTCGGGCCAGAGACCGATCCCCCCGCGACCTATCGCCTGATGCGCGGCACCGCCCCGTGGAAATACCTTGGCTTCACCCTTGGCGGCACGCTGCTGGTCTTCGGGCTGATCTCACTGCTCGAAGGGCGGATGCGGGCCGGTCGCCTGCTGATCGCCGTGCTGGCCGTGGCTGCGCTGATCGCGGTTTTCGATCTCCCCTTTGACACGCTGTTGCTGCCGCCGAACGGGGATTTCTGATGGGTGTCTTCGACTATGTCTGGGCCGGTGTGCTGGCTGTCTTTGCCGGGCCCGTGGCCTTCGAGGTGCTTGGGATCGGCGTTCCCATCACCGTCCTGATGACCGCCGCCGGGTTCCTTCTGGGCATCATCGGCGGCGCGACGCCCGGTCTGGCCGGGCCTTTCCTCATGGCGGTGTCGCTGCCGATCCTTCTGTCGGTCTTCGGCTTCACGCCGGATGCCTTGCTGCCGGTCCTGGGATTTCTCGTGGGCGTGATGAAGGGCGCCACCGTGGGCGGCGCCGTTCCCGCGATCCTCTTCAACACGCCGGGCACGCCGGACGCCATGCTGACCACGCTGGACGGCCACCCGATGGCCCGGAATGGCCAAGCGGGCAAGGCGCTGCGTACGGCGCATTTCGCCTCGGTCACCGGCGACACATTCTCAGACCTCGTGCTATTCACCTGCGCGCCCTTCCTGGCCATCGTGGTCGAGGCCTATCTTGGCTTCGGCGAAAAGGCGGCACTGATCCTGCTCAGCCTCGCCTTTGTCGCGGCAGTCGTCGGCGCCTCGCCCATGAAAGGCCTGATCGCCGCCTTCCTGGGCCTTTTCATCGCCTCGGTGGGCACTGGCGAGGACGTCTATTCGCGGCTGTCTCTGGGCACCGACACTCTGTCGACCGGCTTTCCCCTGATCACCGCCGTGCTCGGCGTGCTGATCCTGGGCGAAGTGCTGTATTCCTTCGAACAGATGTGGCGCAACCGCCGCGATGACCGCCCTGCCGGGGAGGCTCCGCAATCCGGCGACAACCGCCTGACATGGGGGGAACGGCGGCGGCTGATGCCCTTCATCTCGGTCTCGGCACTGATCGGAACCGGCATCGGCGCACTGCCCGGCATCGGATCGACCCTGGCGGCGACGCTGGGCTACGCCACCGGACAGAAGATGCACAAGGGGCCGGTGCCGTTCGGCAAGGGCACCCCCGAAGGCGTCGCCGCCACCGAGGCAGCAAACAGCTCCGTTTCGGGCGCCAACCTGATCCCGGTGCTGTCGCTGGGCATCCCGGGCAATGTCGGCGCGGTCTTCCTGATCCTTGCCGCCGAAAGCATCGGCGGTTTCAATCCCGGCCCCTCGGTCTTTCGCTTTTCCACCGCCGAGGTGAACCCGGAACTGGTCATCGCCTTCGGCCTCTTCACCACGATGATGCTGGCCAACGTGCTGAACTGGATCGTGGGGGGGCAGATCATGCGCGCCACGGGCGTCATGGCCCGCATCCCGAAACCCGTGCTGATGCCGATCGTCCTGCTGCTGACCCTGACCGCGATCTACGTCCAGGAAACCGATTTCACCGCGCTCTACTTCGCGATGGGCTTTGCCCTCCTGGGCTGGGGCATGCGCAAGCTGGCGGTGCCGGTTCTGCCCTTCGTGATCGCCTTCATCCTTGCTGGCAACCTCGAACAGACGGTGCGGCAGGCCTTTGCCGCGTCCGGAGGCGACCCGCTGTTCCTTTTCAAGAGCCCGCTTTCGGTCGTCTTCCTGTTGCTGGGTCTGCTGGTCATCCTCTTCTTCCTGCGCAAGCCGGCCTCGGAAGGCTCTTGATGACCCGCCCCAACATCCTCTTGATCACCGCCGACCAACATCGCGCCGATTGCCTGGGCGTCGCGGGTCGGCGCGTCCGCACCCCCAACCTGGATCAACTGGCACAAGAGGGCACACGCTTTACTTCGGCCATCTGCCCCGCGCCGGTCTGTCAGCCCGCCCGAGCCTCGATCCTGACCGGCCAGCTGTGCCGGACCCACGGCGTCCACGACAACGGGATCGACCTGGACGAAGCCATCGGCACGGCGGGCTTCGCAGGGACACTGGCACGCGCAGGCTATGACACGGCACTTTTCGGCAAGGCGCATTTCTCCAGCTACGACGCCCGACAGCCGACCGGGCGCCCGGAATGCGTGCTGTCCTCGGTCGAATTCGGCCCGGACTGGTTCGGCCCCTACATGGGGTTCGACCATGTCGAGATGATGCTGAGCGGGCCGTCGAACCACCCGCCGCAGGAACCGCCGCGCGGGCTGCATTACGAACACTTCTTCTACGCGGACGGTCGGAGCGCAGAGCGCGCCGCGCTTTATCAGGCCGGGCCGCGCCCCGGTGCCGCGCAGACCTGGCATTCGCAACTGCCGGTCAACTGGCATTACACCCCCTGGACCGCGGATCGCGCCATCGACTGGCTGCGCCACGGGCGCGACCCGGACAGGCCCTTCTGCGCATGGGTCAGTTTCGTCGATCCGCACCATCCGTTCGACTGCCCCGAACCCTGGTCCCGCCTGCACGCCCCGGAAGATGTCGACCTGCCCCCGCACCGCACCCGCGATCTGAACAACCGCCCCTGGTGGCACCGCGCGGCCCTGGAGAACAAGCCAAAGGGGGATGCCGACGAGGTCCGCGTACGGTCGGAGTATTCCCGGATCGCCCCCCAGTCGGATCAGCAACTGCGCCAGATCATCGCCAACACCTACGGGCAGATCTCCTTCATCGACGCGCAGGTCGGCCGCCTGTTGAGCGCCTTGGCCGAGATCGGAGCGGATGAGAACACGCTGGTCGTCTACACCTCGGACCACGGCGACTGGCTGGGCGATCACGGGCTGATCCTGAAAGGCCCGATGCCCTATGAAGGATTGCTGCGCGTGCCATTCCTGATGCGCGGTCCGGGCGTTCCGGCGGGACAGACCTGTGACGAACCGGTCTCGACCCTCGATCTTGCCGCCACCTTCCACGAGGTGACCGAGGTCCCGCCTGCCCTGCCCCAGCACGGACAGTCCCTGATCCCGGTCCTGCAGGGCGCACCGCGCCCCTATGCCATGATGGAATGGGAGCTTTTGGCAAACCGCGTGGGCGTGCCGCTGTCACTGCGCACGGTACGCACGCGGACCGCGAAACTGACGATGGACCTGCAAAGCGGTGCGGGCGAGATGTACGACCTCGCGCGGGACCCTCACGAGATGCACAACCTCTTTGATCAGCCTGCGCATGCGGGTTTGCAGGACGAGTTGACGGCGATGCTGCACAGTCGTCCCGACGACATCACGCCCAACCGTCAGGCGGTCGGTCCCGGTTGAGCCGCCGGGCCCGGCGCTCAGCCTTTTTGCCGGTGTGCCGTCCCGCCGACCGGTCGATCACCCGGGTGTCCGCTCCGCCCAGCCGGCAAAGACCTTCTCCAGCGCGACCACGACGTAGTAGAGCAGGATCCCCATCAGCGCGAGCGCGATGAGCACCGCGAACATCAGCGGGTAATCCGAGTTGGTCTTGCCACTGTCGAAGAGCGCGCCCAGCCCGCGCCCGTGGGGCGAAACGATCTCCATCAGGTTGGTGCCGATGAAGGCCAGCGTCACCGCCACCTTCAGAGCCCCAAAGAACTCCGGCAGGGTCTTGGGCAGGGCAATCTTCCAGAAGATCGTGGTCTGCGAGGCGCCCAGCGAGCGCAGGATGTCGCGGTATTCCGGCTCCAGCGTCGACAGGCCGATCGAGACCGAGACGGCAATCGGAAAGAACGAGATCATGAAGGCGATCAGCACCGTGTTGAAGTCATGCGCGCCCACGAAAAGCAGCGCAACGATGGGCACCACCGTTGCCTTTGGAACCGCGTTGAACCCGACCAGCAGGGGATACAGCGCATCCCGCATCACGCGCGAGAACCCCATGACCATGCCCACGAGCACGCCAAAGATGATCGCGACCACCAGCCCGACCACCGTCCGCCACAGCGTCTGCCAGCCCATCACCAGGAACAGGTTCCAGTATTTCGCATAGGCCGGTGGCAGGTCCGAGGGCGAGGCCATGACATAGTTGGGCCAGCCGTTGGCCCAGACCAGCAGTTCCCACAACAGGCCAAAGACAATCATCGCGGCGATGGGGACAAGGATCTTTTGCAGGGTCATTGTGCCGCCTCCGCCGGGGATCGCCCCTGGGCGATCTGGATCTGGTGCCGCAACACGTTCAACGCCTCGGCGCTTTCGGGGGTGTAAAGATGTTCGATGTCGCGATCGCCGGTCAGATGCACGTCCATGACATATTGCGTCCGCGCCGGACGGCCGGACAGCACCACCACCTGGTCGGCCAGAAAGATCGACTCGCGCAGGTCGTGGGTGATGAGCACGCCGGTAAAGGGTTCCTCGGCCTTGACCTTGTGCATGGTCTGCCAGAGGTCTTCGCGCGTGAAGGCATCGAGCGCGCCAAATGGCTCGTCGAGGATAAGCACCTCTGGCTTGTGCACGATGGCCCGGCACAGGGACGCGCGCTGACGCATGCCCCCCGACAGTTCGCTGGGCCGCTTGTCCTCGAACCCTTCAAGGCCCACCAGCGCCAGCAGGTGCCGCGCGCGGTCTTCCTGCTCGCGTTTGTTCATCTTCGTCGAGACGATTTCCAGCGGCAGCATGACGTTCTGCAGAATCGTCCGCCATTCCAGCAGGACCGGGTTCTGAAAGGCCATGCCCACGGTCGAACGCGGCCCCTTGACCCGCTCTCCATGCAACCAGACCTCGCCCTCGTCGGGCTTCATCAGGCCGGCGACCAGCCGGGTCAGGGTGGACTTGCCACAGCCCGACGGGCCGACAACGGCGACAAAGCCGCCTTCGGGCACGCTCAGTTCCAGCCCGTCCAGCACCGGCAGCGGCCCGGCCTGGGTCTTGTAGGCGTGCCTGACGCCCTTGATCTCGATCAGCGGTTGCGACACGCGGCGCTCCTTGCACAAGAAACCCGCGGCGCAGAGGCTGCGCCGCGGGCCGGGTCAGTCGATCACTTCAGCATCCGTGCCGCGGCATCCGGCAGGTAGGCGTCGGTGAAATAGAGCGATGCGTCGGGCGCGTTCTGGAACTCGTAGGTCTCGGCCAACTGCTCCAACGCCACGTCCAGGCGGGCCGGGTCGATGCCGCCCATGCCGTTGGTTTCGGCGTAATCGGTCAGCACGTTGGCGTCGATCGACAGTTGCAGGCGGCGCTGTTCCAGGTCCGCGTCGGCGGCAGGGTTGCGCGTCATCAGGCTTTCGATGGCGCCCGCCGGATCGGCAATGGCGTCTTTCCAGCCTGCCGCGATGGCAGTCAGGAAGCCGGTGATGATCTCGGGGTTCTCGGCGGCGTAGTCCGTGTTGACGATGATCGCGTTACCATAGAGCTGCAGGCCGTGATCGGCCATCAGGATGGTCGAGATGTCGTCCTCCGGCACGCCAAGGCGCACGAGGTTCAGGTAGGACGAGAAGGAAAAGCCGGTGATCGCGGCCACGTTGCCTTCGGCCAGCATCGGCTCACGCGTGGGAAAGCCCACCGGTTCGACGGTGATCTTGGACATGTCCAGGTCGTTTGCCGAGGCGAAGGCCGGGAACTGCGCCCAGGCGCCATCCGGCGGCGGCGCGCCCAACACCTTGCCTTCGAGGTCCTTCGGCGCCTCGACGCCCAGCGATTTGCGGCCCACCACGGCAAAGGGCGGCTTGTCGTAGATCATCATGACCGCCGTCACCGGCGCGCCCGGGTTCTGGTCAAGGAACTTGATCAGCGAGTTGATGTCGGCAAAGCCCACCGGAAAGGCACCTGTCGCCACCTTCGGGATTGCGTCGAGCGAGCCCTGACCTGCGGAGATTTCGACCGAGAGGTCCTGTTCGCCGAAATAGCCATCGTCGATGGCGACGAAGTAGGGCGCCGCAGGGCCCTCGAACTTCCAGTCCAGCGCAAAGGGCACGGCGGTCTCCGCAAGTGCCGCACCGGACAGCGCGACGGTCGCGGCAAGGGCCGCGAAGGTCTGTTTGATCATTGGTCTCTCCCTGTTGGCAACCGGACGCGAGACTGCTGCAGCCCGCGGGCAAGAGGAACGCAACTGGCGCGCGCCATGCCGACGAAACAGGCAACTGCCTCTTTATTGGGGGAAACTGTGCAGTCTGCCCGTTGCTTGTGCAACCTTCATATCCGTGCAGCAGGCGGATCAGGCCTGGTAGGGTCCCCCATCCGCATCGTCGCCCGAGGCCATCATCAGCGCACGCAGGTCCGGAATCTCGAAGACACGCCGAGTCAGCGGACGGATCAAATCATCGCGGACCAGCCCCGCAATCTGCCGCGACACGGTCTCGAAGGTCATGGACAGGAGGTCGGCCACCTGTTCCCGGCTCAGCATCATGTCGACGACACAGCCGTTGTCCGGCGGCTGCGCGGCCTGGCGCATGGCAAGCAGGACCAGCAGGCTGGCCAGTTTCTGCCGCGCGGTCCTGTGGCCCAGAACCCCCAGCCAGCGCCGCGCGGCGTCCAGGTCGTCCAGCGCCTTTTCCATCATGCTGGCCCGCATCCCCGGGACCTGCTCCAGCAGATCCTCGAAGACGTCGGCCCGAAAGGCGCAGGTCTCGACATGGGTCAGCGCCTCGACATCGAATGTCACCTTGTCGCGCCAGGGTTGGCCGATCAGGTCGCCCGGCTGCAAGAGACAGACGATCTGCCGGGTGCCGCGTTCCTGTGTCCGGCTCATCGTGGCAAGCCCGCTCAACATGGTCGCCACCTCGACCAGTTCCGATCCGGCCAGCGCGATCCGGTCTCCGGGCGCGAAACTGCGATAGGTCTTGCCGCGCGCAAGAGAAGGCAGATCCGCCGCGCCCGCACCGGCACATACGCCCACGGCACGTACCGGGCACGACCGGCACTCTGGCAAACCACCATAGGCAAAGGCTTTTTGTTTCGCGCGCATGCCACGCCTCCTTGCAGGCGTCCTGCCCTTGGTGCCGCAAAGGTAGAAAAAGGTGCGCGAGGGATCAATCTTTGGAAGGGCGCCGAAACAGCGCAGGGCAGGACATTTTTCGGGTGTTCAATTGGGCCGAACCTGGCGCCGGAAAACGCCCGCGAAAGGCAGGGCGCCCCCCCCATCGGTCTGTTCAAGACCGAGCGGCCCGCCCCACCTGCGCCTGTCAGTACCCGTCGTAGCCAGGTTCGCCTGGTTTTGCGGGTGCGATGACCGGGGCCTTGGGCATCCCCTCGCGGTGCATGCGGGCACAGGCGGCGAATTCCTCGAAGGGGCCGTCGAAACCGGGCAAGGGAAAGACGTAATCCGAAACATGGGACATGAACCGGCGACCGTCGCCCGCCTGACGTACGTAGATTTCGTTGTAGATCCAGGTCACGAAACGATGCGCTGCCGCGTAGTCCAGCGTTTCGGTCCAGGTCGCGCGCACATCGCCGTGGTTCAGCGCGCCGCCGGGTTCGGAAACCGCGCTGTCGTGAAAAGCGGTTTTCGGCGCCATCAGGGTAATGCGGATCTCGTGGTCGTCCGTGGGACGCCGGGATTGCGACTTGGCATCGTAGACAATCTTGAAAAAGACGTCGGCATCCGCATCCACCAGGGTCAGCTCGCAGTCGCCCTTGCCATAGACATTCGGGACGGAATGGGACCATTCGTAGGCCAGGGTGGGCTGGGCGATGCAAAGCAGGAGGGCCGCTGGGAAAAACGTTCTGAAGCTCATTGGAAAAGTCTCGACTCGTCTTTTGGGCCGGGGGAATTCCGACCGTGTTGGGTGGATACCTCCGCGCCTCCGACAGCGCGGGGTTCTCTCCATCGTAGGGCAGATGTCTGAACCGGAGTTGAACCGGTCCGACTGCCGGCCACACTCAACCACGCGTCCGCCCTGAAATCCACAGCCGCACCATCACGAATGCCGGACCAAGACCTCAACGCATCCGGACACCGGAGGCAAACAGCAGCGCGCGCAGCGTTTCGCGCTTGCTTTCCGGGTAGAAAAGCTCGGCCTCCAGATAGCCCTCGACGGTAAAGTCATTGTGCAGCATGCGCAGCCGCGCGGCGGTCTCAACCGCCCGGTCCGGTTGCCCGCGACCGGCCTCCAGGCCGGACAGCAGAGCAAGTACCGGGGGATAGCCCGGCGGCGCCCGGTGCAGGAAGTTCCGCGCGGCCTCGGTATCGCCCTGGAATACTGCCGCGAAAGCAGGACCAAGATTGTACCAGTCCGGCGCCGCATCCCCCTTCATCTCCAACGCGCGTACGCCCCACCGGGCGGCTTCGGCGTAGTGCTCGGTGGTCAAAGCCCCCTGAATCGAGGCCAGGGCCAGCCCGTCGGCATCGCTTGCCAGCTTGTCCGCTGCCTCACGAAGCCGGCGCAGCGTCTCGGTCCGGTTGCCGCGCAAGGCCGCCGTCCAGCTTCCCGCCAGAAGGCTCCGGCCCGATCCCTCGCCTAGATGATAGGCTTGGCGGCCACTGTTGGCGCGCGCATCGCGCAGGGCCTTTGCCTCGTCTCCCCTGACCAGCGGGATCATCGCGCCCAGCACGAAGGACAGTCCGGCCCAGGCCTCGGCATTGCCAGGCTCGATTTCAAGCGCGGCGCGAAAGTGGCGCTCGGCCTCGGTGAAGGCCGGACCGTTAAAGGCGGTGAACCGCTGTCCACCCAACTGGATATGCGCCTCGGGGCTGGCGTCCTCGGGTGGGACGCCGACAAGGCCCGTGCCCAGCCCGGTAATCTGGCCGCTCCAGGGGTTTGCCAGCTCATTGGCGAGTACGGCAACCACGTCGTCCTGCAGGGTCTGCAGGTCTTTCCTTTGGCCGTCCCAGCGCCGGACCCAGACGATCTGGCTGGTGCTCGTGTCGATGAGATGGCCGGAAATGCGCAGCCCGGCCCCAGACTGCTGAACGGTCCCACCCACGACAAACCGCGCCCCGTGCGAGGCATAGGCCCGCAGCGGCGCCTGCCCCGGGTCTGGCCCTGTGTCCAGAACAGAGGGCGCCAGCACGGACACGGTGTCGAGCTCGCTCAGCGCCACGATGATGTCGCTTTGCAGGCCGCGGGAAAACGTCTGCAGGTCCGGCGCGTCGCCAAGCACGTCAAAGCCCAGAACAGCCACCGCCGGGCTTTCCCCCGAGGGTTGTATCGAGGTTTCAGGCCCGGAGGCGCGCCCGAACAGCGTGAAAGTCCCCGCGCCGACCGCCAGCACCAGCGCCAGAACGCCCGCGATCGCCCAAGGCGGCGGTCGCCGGGACGGGCGCGCCGCGCCCGCATCCTCCGGCGCGGCAGGCACAGCCCCTTCGGGCAAAGCCGGAACCATGAGGCAATAGCCCGTTCCGGGGTTCGTCTGCAGCAGCGCATGATCCTTGTCCCCCAGGGCGCGGCGAATGGTCGAGATCGCCTGCGTGATGCTGTCATCCGACACCGCCGCCCCACCCCAGACCTCTTCGATCAGCACGTCCTTGGACACTTGCCCGGGGTAGGCCCGGGACAGGGTCATGAAGGCGGCAAAGCTCTTGGCCCGGATCGCCACAGGTTCGCCATCCGCAAGCCGCACGGTCCGGCTCCGTTCGTCGAAGTAAATGACCTCTTGCGCAGTCATCGGCGCCGGTTCTCCGCAGCAAGTTCGAGGGCGGCACATCATGGCCCAGTCGGCTCAGGTTACACGGTTTCATCCGGGATTCAGGTCATTTTTGCCGGATTTCAGGTGATTTCGGGTGGTTTCGGGTCATTTCGCCGGGGCCGTCAGGACATTTCAGCGGCCGAGACCGCAAAACGATTTCACCGAAACGCAACGACGCCAGCCCCTTGCACATATCGGAACACGGCGCCGGAGCACGATCAAAGGATTACGAACAATGAATACCTTCAAAAAGGCACTTACCCTCGTGATGACCATCGCCTCGCTGGAAAGCGGCATCGTCACCGTGGCCGATGCCAGCCCCCTGAACGTCCAGGCCAAGCGCCCCGACCTGCAGGAATACTGCCAGAAGTACCACCGCGCCGATGCCCGGTTGACGTCATATTCGGCGCTGGCGTGGAAGTGCTACAAGTCGCCGACGCAGACCTGGGGCATCTCGGTGAACCGCGCCTGCCAGGACCAGCACGGCCTTCCGAAATCCCGCTATACCTCGGCCGGCGATCCCTATTCCTGGTACTGCTACAAGCCGCGCCCGAAGGCCCCCGGTGTCGACCTGACGCGCTACTGCAAGAAGCACTTCGGTCAAAGCGCCCGTGCCAAGCTGGTGGGCAAGACCGCCCTGGACTGGGTCTGCGCCTCTGGTCAGCACAACCGCTGGGGGATCTCGGTCTCGACCGCCTGCCGCGAGCAGCACGGGCTGCCCAAGGCCTCCTACGGCAACCGCAACGATCCCTATTCCTGGACCTGCCACCGCTAGGTGGCAGGCACGGCCCCTGCTTTCGAGGACACTGACATGACACGCCTGATCTCTCACCTGCCCCTCGCCCTTGCCGCGACGTTTGCCTGCGGACTGGCCGCCCTGGCCCCCGCCCACGCCGAACCGGCGATGCTTGCCGCCAATTGCGCCGGCCTGAACTTCGCCGACGTCCTGTGCGAGGCCGTGCGCTTTTGAGCGCGGCCCCGCTTCCGGACCTGAAAGGAAAGGACCCACATCATGCTGACCCATCTCGCCGTCGCCGCCCTGACCCTCTGGCCCGTGAACGGCCCGGCCTACAGCATCACGGATTTCTCGAAGGACTGTCGCCTGTCAGGCGGCAGTCCCCGGGTTTATGCCCGGACCGTCGTCTGCGAAGACAGTGCCGGGCGCGACATTCATTGCCTTCGGACCGGCCAGACCGTGACCGGCTGCACCTTCGGCAGCGCCCCGGCATCGGGCCAACTCGAATGATGCACAAGGTTCATGTCCCGCATGATGCAGGACACGGTTGTACGCCCCGGCAAGCGTCGCCAACTTGCGAATGACCCGGCAGCCCGGGACGCAGCCATCACAAGAGACCTGCCATGAAAATCATCCGCGCCGGCAGCACGCCCTCTACCAAAGGTCCCGAGGAGTATTTCACCGGCACCGTGCGGATCGACCCGATGTTCCAGGCTGATGCCCCGGGACGCACCAGCGGCGCGCATGTGACCTTTGAACCTCGCGCCCGCACCGCATGGCATACCCACCCCGCAGGCCAGACCATCATCATCACCTTCGGTCGTGGCCGCGTGCAGCGCGAAGGCGGCCCGGTCGAGGAAGTCACCACAGGCGATGTGGTCCTCTTTCCCGCCGAAGAGCGCCATTGGCACGGCGCCGCGCCGGAAAACGCCATGTCCCATATCGCGATCCAGGAAAGCATCGACGGCACGCCGGTCACATGGATGGAAAAGGTCTCGGACGAGGACTACGCCGGCTGAGCCGAGCCAACTGGTCTGGATCACGCGTGATCCCGGTGGCGATCCCTGAAGGACGCCTTAAAACTCAGGGAAACAAGTTGAGCGACGCGAATCCGGCCCGCGCGCCCCTCATTGAAAAACAATTGAAATTTTCGGGGCAAGTAAACCGCTCCGAAGCAAAGGAAACCCCGGAGCGCGTGCAGGCGCTGCCGGGATCGAATGCATTCAAGACGCGGGACAGTTTCCGGCAATCCGGGCGCCGCAACTAGCGCCCTTCCCGGAAACAACTGTCCATGATGCGCCGTCTCGTTGCCGAGTTGTTCGCGCATGGCAATGAAGAGAAGGAATGCCCCGCCATCGGGTGATGACCTGTCGTGCCGCTGTCGGATGGCTCCGGCATTGGCAGGCATCACTTGGCCCCCTGGCAACGAGCACACCCGGAACACGGGGCAGCGCGCGTCTACGGAGCCAGGAAGCGTCGGACCTGTCCCAAGGCTCAAGGATCATCCTTGGCATTGATGGGAGCAGGAGCGAGTGGGGGTCGTACGTCCAAATGCGAGGTGGGGAAATAAAACTGACCTTTATTCGGAAAAGGCGAGACGACCATGAAAAGCAATGAGTTCATTTCGATTGCCTGTTCGGTCGCAGCGCAAACCGCCGTGGACGGCACGTTGGCCGATTGCCGACGTTTCGGAACAGATCCGGCAGTCTCAATGCTGGGTCTGATTGCCACTGGCAACGAAGTCGCCCGGCTGGCGGCAGAGGTTCTTGAGCAACTCGAAAAGGAGGTCACCAATGGCAACGACCGTCGGTGATATTGCGGTTGAAGTTTCGGCGGACATTGGCCCCTTGCAGCGCGAACTTGCTCGGGGGTCAAACAGCCTGAACAGGTTCGGCGGCGATGCGAAGTCGGCTGGCGTGACGTTCGCCAGGATGGGCGCCAGCGTAGCGGCGATCTCTGCCTCTGGACCAACCTGATCCAGCCGTTTTGAGCGCTGCCGGCGCTGGCAATTGCCGGGCTCTCTTGCCAAGGACATCATGGGCTACTGTCTCATTCTCCTCGTGATCACCGGTGCGGCACCTGGCCTTAAACTGTCTTTCCTGCCTTGAGACCAGTCGGAGAATTGCAGCGGGCGGCGTTCTTCGCCGCCCGCAACGCGGCCGGTTGCGGTCTTTCGGGGGCATTGCTTTGCCCTTGCCTTCACGCACGAACGCAAAAGGCTTTTGGGCTAGGGTTGTCGTGATAAGCTGCGCTCGGAAATCTCGAAACGCTGGCATCACGCACCCGTGGCGCGGCGAAAGCCCCATCAATGTGGACGGCCTGGCGAGCCGGATTGGTTTGCTCCCTCGGGTGTATCATCTATGCAGCGCGGCAATAAGTTCGGGAAAACAAGAGGAAAGAGCCTCGGCGAAGGAACAGACGCCAAGGAACTGCGCGGTCACAAAGCTGTTTTCGCTCCGAGGTCGTTGCGCCGGGGGCCGGAGCGGCGGGACCGCTCCGGTCGTTTTTGTGTTCGGTTCAGGCCGCCGGAAGGGCGATGGCACGGGCGGCGGCGCCGTCGCGCGCGCCATAATGACCCAGCACACTGGCCGCCTGCCGCGCGCCCATGCTACCGGCGCGGTCCACGGGCTGCCCCTGGGCCAGCCCGGCCAGAAAGCCGCTGGCATAGGCGTCGCCCGCACCGGTGGAATCGACCACCTGCCCGACGGGTGCCGCGGGCAAATGGTGGCGACCATCCGCATCGGCCACCCAGGAACCCTTCTCATGCTCGGTAACCGCGGCGACGGATACCTTGGACATGGCCCAGTCCAGCGCCGCTTCGGCGCCGTCCCGTCCAGCCAGCGCGCCGATTTCGACATGGTTGCCGATCAGGACATCGACATGGCGCGAGACCGTGTTGCGCATCACACCGATGTTTCTCTCCACACACCCTGCATCCGAGGGCGTCAGCGCCACGGTGGCCCCGGCAGCCTTGGCCGCCTGGCACAGCGTTTCGATCACCGCCGCGCCATGTGGCGCGTCCCAGATATAGCCCTCGATAAATAGAATATCGAAATCCTCCGGCAGCGCCGCGCGTGCCTCGAAGGGCATCAACGTGGTCGCTGCACCCAGGTAGGTGCTCATCGTCCGTTCACCGTCGGGGGTGACAAGAACCACGCAGCGCCCGGTCCCGTGATCGTCGTTCCGCGCGACTGCGACCGGCGCAGCCAGCCCGAGGCCCAACATCTCCTCGAGGAAGGTCTTGCCAAGATCGTCGTCTGCAACCTTGCCGATGTAAGTCCCCCGCACCGGCGTTTCGGCCAGATGGGCGATGGAATTGGCGACCGAGCCGCCGGATTGGCGGACACCCGGTCCGACCTCCTTGAACAGGGCGTGTGCTGCCTCGGCCTCGACCAGATGCATCCCGCCCGGCGTCAAACCGTGGCGGCTGACCACCTCGGGCGGCACAGCGGCGACGACATCGACCAAGGCATTGCCCAGGCCCACGATATGCGGTGCGCCTTTGCTCATTACGACCTCCCTCAGTACCGGTAGTGCTCGGGCTTGAA
>NZ_JARAMO010000207.1:0-1070 GCF_028807275.1 Mameliella sp. AT18 | reverse complement strand
AGAGCGCACGCCTGATAAGCGTGAGGTCGGAGGTTCAAGTCCTCCTCGACCCACCATTCTCCGGGCCCACCGCTTCCTTCGATTGAATTGGCAAGCATTTGCGAATGCTTCCCTGTCCAATCGGACAAATTCACTGACATCGTATAGAGAGAAATCAATCAACATTGCTTGGTTGCCACAAGTGGGTGGCAATCTCAGTTGGTTCCGCAGTCAGGCCAATCATCGGTCTCTTGGGATGTGCAAACGTCCTCAAGTAGCCGGTAGGCGGCAGGACAAGATAACGCGGAAGGCGGAAGACAGGTCTAGCCGGCTTGTCCGACGTATCCCTTCTGAAACGAGCAATCGTTGTCCAAGTCAAGTACACTAACCACTCATTCTTCTGCTTGCAGAACGAATGAGAGGAATTTGAAACCGCTCGATGCGGTTTTGAATTCCATGTCCCGGCAAGCATGCCGGGGCGGGAAAGTATGCTTTGTCCGGTAAGAGGGAAGGGCGGTCTGCCGACCGTGCTTCCAGTCAAGGGTCCTTGCGAACCAGCGGGACGCCAAACCTTGCTCTTACTGGATCAAATCAAGCGCGAGAAGGGCGTTTGGTGGATGCCTTGGCAGCAAGAGGCGATGAAGGACGTGATACTCTGCGATAAGCCAGGGGGAGCCGAGAATAGGCTTTGATCCCTGGATCTCCGAATGGGGCAACCCACCTGATATTCAGTTATTATCAGCCGTCAGGTTTTTGATAATTGGGTAAACCAGGTACTTCTTACCTGAATACATAGGGTTTGAAGAGCAAACCCGGGGAACTGAAACATCTAAGTACCCGGAGGAAAGGAAATCAATGATACTCCCCTAGTAGCGGCGAGCGAACGGGGACCAGCCGAGCCTTGAGAGTGATCGGAACATGCTGGAAAGCATGGCCATAGCGGGTGACAGCCCCGTACGAGAAGCTCGATGGGACGTATTAAGTAGGGCGGGACACGTGGAATCCTGTCTGAAGATCGGAGGACCACCTTCGAAGGCTAAGTACTCCTTGCTGACCGATAGCGAACCAGTACCGTGAGGGAAAGGTGAAAA
>NZ_JARAMO010000206.1:0-12808 GCF_028807275.1 Mameliella sp. AT18 | reverse complement strand
TCCGCGTACGTTTTGTACGTTTTGTACAAGGTGTCCCCCGTCAATTGCACCCTTGCGCCGCACCCCCGAGGGCGTTTTCATGGTCGGGTATTCCGGAGGGTCCCCCATGCTGCGCAACATCCCCGCCATCCTCTCGCCCGAGATCCTGTACAGCCTGCGGGCGATGGGACACGGCGATGACCTCGTGATTGCGGATTGCAATTTCCCAGCCTATTCAATGGGATGCAAGGTGCACCGCCTTGATGGCCTGTCCGCCACCCAGGTGCTGCAAGCGGTTCTGACACTCTTGCCGCTGGACAGTTTCGTCAAGGACCCGGCCCATACCATGCAGGTGGTCGGCGACGCCGAGGCCACCCCAGAAATATTCAATGAATTTCAAACCCTTATCAATGATTTCGCGGACAACCCCGCGCCCATCGCGACGCTGGAACGCTTTGCCTTCTACGAGCGGGCAAAGACCGCATTCGCCGTGATTCAAACCGGGGAATCAAGGCTTTATGGGAACATCATCCTCAAGAAAGGGGTCATCCCGCCAAACTGAACTGGCCGGTATGGTTTTCGTGACTGTCGGAATAGGGCGCCTTCCCCCATCTTCAGAGACAGGAAAAGGAGACCCGCCATGACCAAGCACAACCAGCCCCGCCCCGCACAGCCCACCATGCCCGTCCCGGGCCGCACCACGCCCAAGACCTACCAGTTCACCGACTGGGCCGCTTTCTGAACCGCCCAGTCAACCCTTTGATCAAATACGTTTTTCCCGGGACCATCCGGGGCAGATGCAAGACCCGCGGGAGTGAATCCCTGCACCCGGATCTTGGCGAGCGCGCCGCCAAAGCCAACCGGACACACCGATCAGAGCCCTGCGATGTCCCGCAGTTTCGCCACGATCCCCTCGACCCCTTCCCCGCCCTTGAGAGCTGAGAACAGGAACGGTCGCCCCGCGCGGACCCGCGTCGCATCGCGCTCCATCACCTCCAGAGAGGCGCCGACATAAGGCGCCAGGTCGGTCTTGTTGATGACCAGCAGATCCGACCGCGTGATCGCCGGTCCACCCTTGCGGGGGATCTCTTCTCCGGCAGCAACATCAATGACATAGACCGTGAGGTCCGCCAGCTCCGGACTGAAGGTGGCCGACAGGTTGTCGCCCCCGGATTCGATCAGGACGATCTCGACCTCCGGATGCCGCTGCCGCATCTCGGCCACGGCGGCCAGGTTGATCGAGGCATCCTCGCGGATTGCCGTGTGCGGACACCCCCCGGTTTCCACGCCGATCACCCGGTCCGCGGGCAGGATCTGCATCCGCATCAGCGCCTCGGCGTCCTCTTGCGTGTAGATGTCGTTGGTGATCACCCCGATCGAGAAATCATCCTTCAGCCGCTCGGCAAGCCGCGCGGTCAGGGTGGTCTTGCCGGCGCCGACAGGCCCGCCGATGCCAATGCGCAAGGGGCCGTTCATCCGTGTCATGACTGGAATAGCCTCGGTTCAAGTGTTTCGTGTTTCATGGAAGCGATATCGGACAGAAAGGCGCAGGAGGCCATATCGTCCAATGTCAGCCCCTCGGTGCCCGCCGCCACCTCGGCGCACAGCGGCGCCAGTCGCGCCAGCACAGCCTGCGCCGCCATCTGCCCCAGGGGCATCAGCCGCTGGGCGGCAGAGACCAGGTTGCCTGCAAAGGACTGAAGATAAAGCGCAATCACTGGCTCTATCATCATGTCCATCTGCCGCGCCGCATCGCCCAGCGCCACGGGCAAGAGCATCGGCGGCAAATCCAGGTCCCAAACCTCGGCCGTGACCTGCGCAAAGGCCGCGCCCTGGCGTTCCGCCTCGCGCAGGCGTTCGCGTGAGGGCTGCCAAGCGCGCGCCAGTGCGTCGAGCTCGGCCGCGGACCGATCCCCCTGCCAGGCCAGCCGGATCCAGAGCGCATCCGCCTTGCCGGACCCGTCGCGCAGGACATCCGTCAACCATTCCTGAAGGCTCTCCGCATCGGTCACCCAGCCCTGCCCCACGGCGCTTTCCAAACCGTGTGACCAGGCGAAGGCGCCCACCGGGTAGGCAGGGGACAGCCATTGCGTCAGCGTCAGCAGGCGCGGGTCAATGGGCATGGGCAGTATGGCCGTGCTCGTGGCTGTGGGTGCGGCCGTGGCCATAGGCGCCGCCCTCGGGCGTAAACGGCTCCTGAACCTCGGCAATCCCGGCCCCCAGGTGTTCCAGCATGTGCCGGATGACCGGGTCGCGCTGGATCAGCAGCACGGTCCCTGCCATCTGGCAGGGCGTGTGACGGTTGCCAATGTGCCAAGCCAGACGAGGCAGATCCCCGGACACGGCCAGCAGATCCTCTGCCGCCGCGACCACTTCGATCAGGCGCCCGTCATCGCATTCCAGCGCGTCGCCCTCTTCCAGGGAGGTCGTCTTTTCCAGGTCGACGACGAAGCGCTCTCCGTTGACGGTCGTCAACACCTTGCGGCGCAGGAAGCGTTCGTCATACGTCAGCCGGCAGGTCTCATGTTCGCCCGACCAGCTGCCCGCGGGTCGCAGGGTCTGGGCCACGGGAAGCTCGGTCATTGCACCACCTCGATGCTGCTATAGTAATAGTCCGTCCGCTCACCATCGTTTTCGAACCCGGCGATGTAGGTGATCCCAAGCTCGGGCAGGTAACGCAGGTAATCGACGCTAGACACGATATCGCCCCCATAGCGGACCTCGATCGGGATCATGCGGTAATCGCAGCCGCCGATGGTGTTGATCGCCTCCTGGCCAAAGCGGTAGTCATGGGTCTCTGTCCATTGCTCGCCACCCCGGATCACAACGACCTTCGCGCTGAACCCGCCACCCGGCTCTGGAACAGGCAGGACGCCGGACTCGGTTTCAAAGGTGTAATGGACCATGTCGCCAATGGGGTTATGGTCGGAATCGAGCTCCTGCTGCTCCATGATGTAGACCCCTTTGGCGATATCCACCCAACCGACATAATCCCCCTCTTCCCAGACAGACTCGACGAATCCGGGCCGCATCTGGGTAAAGGTCTCGACGTGTCCGCCGTCGATCGTGAAGCGAATGCCAGTGTAGAGATCATCGGCCACCGGACAGGACGCCCAAAGTGGGGCGCCTAACCCGCACAGCACAGATGTGGCGCAAACAAGCAGTTCAGTTTTCAAGTCAGTTACCTTGTTCCTTTTGGCCGCATGAGGCTGTGCGGTCCTGGGTAGGAGGCAAGGCATCGCGGCGGCCTGCCCCTCATTCGATCACCTCGATGTCGGAATAGTTGTAGCGGTCTGAACCGTCCGTATAGTCACTGCCCGCGTAGTAGGAAAAGCCGAAGGCGGGGAGGTAATACAGCAGGTCGACCGTGCCGCTGTCGTCGGGCTCATACCGGATCTCGATCGGGATCAGATCGTATTCGCAGGCGCCGAAGTTGATCTTGGACAGCGGGCCGAAGTCGTAGATCTGGCGTTCCTTGTCGAGATCGCCAAGGTTGTTGATCGCCACGTCATAGGTCACCTGCCCGCCCGGTTCGGGCACCGCCAGTTCTTCTGCGCGGCCCGGAAAAGCATAGGTGACACGCGTATCCTGGTCCGGCACGCCCTCGACCAGATCGACCAGTTCGACCAGGTAGACCCCCTGCGCCAGCAGGTTGCGCGTGACCAGCCCGTCCGAGGCGGAATAGACCGCCTCGATCATGCCGGGCCCGATGCGGCGGTATTCCTCCGTATCGACGTCATCGACGGTAAAGCGAATGCCCTTGTCGATGTCCGATCCCACGGGACACCCCCAGGCCACGGGGGCAAGGAAAGCAAGGCCGGCGGCCAGGACCAAGCTGCGCATGTTCAAACTCCAATCGATTGATCCGCGTCCGGTGACGCCCGGACCAGGATCATGTTGCGAGAGCAACTGGCGGATATCAAGCGGCGGCCCGCAGGGGCCGGCCCGCCGCCCCGGGACGGTTCAGAACAGGAAATACCGCTGTGCCATCGGCAGTTCGCTGGCCGGTTCGCAGGTCAGCAACTCACCATTGGCGCGCACCTCGTAGGTTTCCGGGTCGACCTCGACCGTAGGTGTCGCATCGTTCAGCAGCAGGTCCTTCTTGCCGATGCCACGCGTGTTCCTGACCGCCACCGTCTGCTTGGCCAGCCCCAGCCCGGCGCCGATCCCCTCGGCATGCGCGGCCTCGGAGACGAAGGTGACGGCAGAATTTTCCACGCTGCGGCCATAGGCGCCGAACATGGGCCGGCTATAGACCGGCTGAGGCGTCGGGATCGAGGCATTCGGATCGCCCATCTGCGCACAGGCGATGGAGCCACCGATCAGCACCATCTCGGGCTTCACGCCAAAGAACGCCGGGTTCCACAGGACCAGGTCGGCGCGCTTGCCTTCCTCGATGCTGCCGATCTCATGGCCGATGCCATGCGCGATGGCCGGATTGATCGTGTATTTCGCGATGTAGCGCCGGACACGGAAATTGTCGTTGTCGCCGGTCTCCTCGCTCAGCCGCCCGCGCTGTTTCTTCATCTTGTCTGCGGTCTGCCAGGTGCGGATCAGCACCTCGCCCACGCGGCCCATCGCCTGACTGTCCGACGCGATGATCGAAAACGCGCCCATGTCGTGCAGGATGTCCTCGGCGGCGATGGTCTCGCGCCGGATGCGGCTTTCGGCAAAGGCCACGTCCTCCGGGATTGCCTTGTCCAGGTGGTGGCAGACCATGAGCATGTCGAGATGCTCTTCCAGAGTGTTCACGGTGAATGGCCGCGTTGGGTTGGTCGAGGAGGGCAGGACGTGTTCCTCGCCGCAGATCTTGATGATGTCCGGCGCGTGTCCGCCCCCCGCGCCTTCGGTGTGGAAGGCGTGGATGGTGCGGCCCTTCATGGCCTTCACCGTATTCTCGACAAAGCCGCTTTCGTTCAGCGTATCAGTGTGGATCATCACCTGCACGTCCATCGCGTCCGCCACGCTCAGGCAGCAGTCGATGGCGCCGGGCGTCGTGCCCCAATCCTCGTGCAGTTTCAGCGCGCAGGCGCCGCCCAGCACCTGTTCCTCCAGTGCCGCGGGCAACGAGGCGTTCCCCTTGCCCGCAAAGGCCAGGTTCATCGGAAAGGCATCCGCCGCCTGCAACATCCGCCCGATGTGCCAGGGACCCGGCGTACAGGTGGTGGCCAGCGTGCCATGCGCCGGGCCGGTGCCCCCGCCCAGCATGGTGGTCAGGCCGGAATGCAGGGCATCCTCGATCTGTTGCGGGCAGATGAAATGGATGTGACTGTCAAAGCCGCCCGCGGTCAGGATGCGCCCTTCGCCCGCGATGGCCTCTGTCCCCGGGCCGACGATGATGTCGACGCCGGGCTGGGTGTCCGGGTTACCGGCCTTGCCGATCTTGTGGATGCGCCCGTTCTTCAGCCCCACGTCAGCCTTGTAGATGCCCGAGTGATCGACGATCAGCGCATTGGTGATGACCGTGTCCACGGCGCCCTCAGCCCGTGTGGTCTGGGCCTGGCCCATGCCGTCGCGGATCACCTTGCCGCCGCCGAATTTCACCTCTTCGCCGTAAGGACCGGTCAGGTCCTTTTCGACCTCGATGATCAGGTCGGTATCGGCCAGCCGCAGCCGGTCGCCGGTGGTGGGGCCGAACATGGCGGCGTAGTCAGAGCGTTTGATAGTGGCTGGCATCCTGTCCTCGTTCTTGTCATCGGCGGATCCTCTTCGGGTCCGGGCCGCGTCCTATTCCTTGAAAACCTCGTCGACCGGCACCTGCAGGGCACTCGCGAGGGCGTTGGTCTGGTTGGCCATGCCCATCACGGCCAGCAGTTCGCCGTACATCTCGGGCGTCATCCCCTTGGCGCGGGCCGAGGCAGTGTGAGAATGGGCGCAGTAGGCACAACCGTTGGTGCCGGAGACGGCGACATAGATCATCTCCTTGACCAGCGGATCCAGCGCGCCGGGCGCCATCACCACCTTCAGCCTGTCCCACGTCGCCTTCAGCAGCGCCGGGTCATGCGCCAGCGCGCGCCAGAAGTTGTTAATGAAATCCGTCCCGCGCACCGCGCGGATGTCGTCGAAAACCGCCTTTGCCTCGGCGCTCAGTTCCTCGTCGGACAACAGTTTGACCGTCGCCATTACATCCTCCACTTGGGTCCGCGCCGCGCCAGCCGCAGCGCGTTGGCCCGGGTCTGGCGATGCAGCGGGGCCAGCGCGGCGCCAAGGGGATCTTCCCCTTTCCAGGCCGCGCGGGTCGCCTGTTCCATCGCCAGCGGGAAATTCACCGCCTTTTCACGCATCATCCGTACCGTCTCGGAGGGGGTCACGGACCACAGCCCGGCCATCCCCAGAACCCGCATGGCCACCACCGTTTGCGCCTCGGCCGCCATGCAGGCAAAGCGCGAGGCGGTGAGCCAGAGATCGAAAGGGGACAGCCGGACCATAAGCGTCACACCATCGCGAAGATGCGTGCAGGGCCACCGGTGCCGCGCGCATGTTTCGGGGCCCCCACGATCAGCGTGGCCCCGGAGGCCGGGACATTGCCGAGGTTGGCAATATTCTCGATCCCGTAGCGATTGGTCGGCAACCATGCGTAGTGCGCGTCGAAGGTGGCCGAGTTGCCCGGGTCCAGCGACAGCGTGTCCGTCGCGATGGCCCGCGCGCCCGTTTCCTCGGCAAGCATCTGGGCCGCCTCGACGTGGAAACCCGGGAAATGCATCACCCCGTCCCCATCCGCGTTGCGGAACCCGTCGGTGCCCAGCCTGGCGGTCCAGCCCGAATCCATCGCCACGCAGGCGCCCTCGGGGATATCGCCATGTGCGGCGATCCACGCCTTGAGGTCGTCAGGTGTCACCATCGTGTCGGCGTCTTCCGCCGCCCGGGCCGCGATATCCACCTTGACCAGCGGGCAGACCAGGCTGTCGACCGGGATTTCGTCCACCGACTGCCCATCGGCCGAGAAATGCAACGGCGCGTCCACATGGGTGCCGGTGTGCTCGTTGACCGTCAGGTTATACAGGTTGAACCCGTCCTTGGCGAAATCGGCCCCCTTGTCATAGGAAATTCCCGGCACCCCGAAATAGGTCGGAAAGCTCTCGTCGTAGGTGTGGGTCATGTCGACGACACCGCCGCCGCCGTGGCTGGCCGCCATCGCGGGTTTTGGCAGTCCGGCCCCCAGAACGGCCCCGGCGCCGGCAACGGCCCCTGCCCTGAAGAACGAACGCCGCGACAGCATCCGGTCCTTCACGCTTTTCATCACGCAGATATCGCACATGGTCTTTCCTTCCCTGATTGAACCTTACGGTTCCTCAGTCTGTGCCGACTCGGGCGCGTCAGTCCAGCGCGCCCATCACCTGCTGATTGAACCCGTAGACCCGGCGCGCCCCCGAAATCGGGATCAGGTTGACCTCGCGCGCCTGCCCCGGCTCGAACCGCACCGCCGTTCCCGCCGCGATATCAAGCCGGCATCCGCGCGCGGCGGTCCGGTCGAAATCAAGCGCCGGGTTGGCCTCGGCGAAGTGGTAATGAGAGCCCACCTGCACCGGGCGGTCGCCGGTATTGGCCACGCGCAGCGTCACCACCTCACGGCCTTCGTTCAGGGTCAGCGTGCCCCCGGCAGGGAACAGCTCTCCGGGGATCATCTCCGGCCCCAGGCGATCAGGCCCGCAACCACGATCAGCGCCACGGCGGGCAACAGGCTAAGCCAGCTTTCGGCGCCATGCGGATGCATGTGCGAGCCCGGATGCGCCATTGCGGGTGCGGCGGCCATGAGTGCGGCGCCAGTTGCGATCAGCTTCTTCATTCTTTGTCCCTCGTCTTTCTTCTCTCTGAAAATACTCATTGTCACCGGATCGGATCGTGAACCGTCACCAGCTTGGTGCCGTCCGGAAAGGTCGCCTCGACCTGAACCTCGTGGATCATCTCGGGCACGCCTTCCATGCATTGTTCACGCGTGATGACCTCGGCGCCCGCCTGCATCATGTCGGCGACGGATCGCCCGTCCCGGGCGCCTTCGACCACGGCGTCGGTGATCAGTGCAATCGCCTCGGGGTAGTTCAGTTTCACGCCGCGGCTCAGGCGCTTGCGGGCCACCTCGGCGGCCATCGCGACCAGCAGCTTGTCTTTCTCGCGCGGGGTCAGTTGCATGTCTTCAAAGTCTCCAGGATGTCGGCAGGGTGTCCCGGCTCAGCCGGTCCAGCACGGGCAGCAGGCTGCGCCGCAAATTCAGACTGTCGCGCGCCAGCATCCGCAGGATCAACAGATCCTCGCGCATCAGGGACACGCCGCAGGTCTCGGGCAGCATCGGCCGCAGGGCCGCCAGGTGCGCCTCGGCGTCGGGCGCGACATAGACAAGGCTGGCCATCGCGCCCGCACCGCCGCCAATCGCCGGGCGCCGCATCCGCGCCTCCAGGTCACCGTCCAGCTGCACGGAATCAAGGTAGAGAGGTGAGCCCCCGCGCCAGACTTCGATCCGGTCATCGAAACGCACGTCGTGCAGATGTTCCCCCATCGCGCTGCGGCCAAAGATCACCGGTTCAACCAGCAAAAGGCGCGCATCCGAGGCCAGATCGGCCCGCAGGCGCCGTCGCAGGCGCGCACCTTCGAACAGGATCAACTCCTGCGGCAACCAGTGCAGACTCGCGTCGGCTCCGGCCTCGAGCCGCGTTTGGACCCTGGCGATGTCGGAACTCGCCTTGTAGGCACGTTCGGCCGCCTGGGTCGTCAGCGTCAGGTGAGAGCCTTGCCCTGCCGTGGCAGCGAGGTCCAGCCGGTCACCCCCGGTCAACCCTCCCGACGTGTTGATGACAATGGCCTCGACCCCTGCCTGGCGGCGCGGAAACAGTGCCCGCAGGCAACCGGAGGTGCGCAAGCCGTCTATCGCCGATTGGTCGGCGCGTGACTTGGTCGACAGGTCCAGCGTGCCGCGCGCCCGGGGCAGCCTTGCCGCGGGCGCGGCCTCTTCCGTCCGGTCCTTGCGCATATGCAGTGTCATGGTCCCCCCGCGACCTCTTTCGGCACGATACCGCCACTGCGGACCGGCCATTGCAACATGCTTGGGCACTTTCGCAGACAGGTGGCCGGAACTTTCGCTGACAAATTAGGCGTTCATGCCGGTTTCGGTTCAATAGTTGGGCATTTCCTGCCACACACCTGTCAGCTCCCCTCCCGCGATTGACCGAAAGGCACCTGGGCCAGATGACTCGAGGCGCCCAGGCCGCGCTGCTCAGGAGATGGACGGAAAGGGCGTGTGGCGACCGGTCAAGTTCGCACCTCGGTCAGGCCGCCACACTGGATGCAACAAGTTGTTGCGGGGGAGGACCTAGTCGCTCGGAAACGTGCCGACAAGGGCCGCTCGCCCGCGGGGAGACAGGAATGAACCGTTTCACGAAACTTCTGTCCGGTGCTGCCGCACTGGCCATCATCGCGGGCGGCGCAAGCGCCCAGGACTGCACCATCAAGGTCGGCGTCCTGCACTCGTTGTCCGGCACGATGGCGATTTCGGAAACCACGCTGAAAGACACCATGCTGATGCTGTTGGCGGACCAGAACGAAAAAGGCGGCCTGCTGGGCTGCGAGCTTGAAGCCGTCGTGGTCGACCCGGCCTCGGACTGGCCGCTCTTCGCCGAAAAGGCGCGTGAACTGCTGACCGTGCACGAGGTCGACGTGATCTTCGGCAACTGGACCTCCGTGTCGCGGAAATCGGTCCTGCCGGTGATCGAGGAACTGAACGGCCTGCTGTTCTACCCGGTGCAGTACGAAGGCGAGGAATCGTCCAAGAACGTCTTCTACACTGGCGCCGCGCCGAACCAGCAGGCGATCCCCGCCGTGGATTACTTCCTCGAGGAACTGGGCGTCGAGAAATTCGCCCTGCTGGGCACCGACTACGTCTATCCGCGCACCACGAACAACATCCTGGCCAGCTACCTGGCATCGAAGGGCATCGCCGAAGAGGACATCTTCGTCAACTACACGCCCTTCGGTCATTCTGACTGGGCCACCATCGTCGCGGACGTCGTCGCCCTGGGCGAGGACGGCAAGCAGGTCGGCGTGATCTCGACCATCAACGGCGACGCCAACATCGGGTTTTACAAGGAACTGGCAGCCGCCGGCATCTCGGCCGACGACATCCCTGTCGTCGCCTTCTCGGTGGGTGAAGAAGAGCTCTCGGGCCTCGACACCGTGAACCTGGTCGGCCACCTCGCCGCATGGAACTACTTCCAGTCCGCCGAAACCGAGGCGAACGAGGCATGGGTCGCCGCATGGAAAGCCCGCATGGGTGAGGACCGCGTGACCAACGACCCGATGGAAGCGCATTACATCGGTTTCAACATGTGGGTGAACGCCGTGACCCAGGCCGGCACCACCGACGTGGATGCTGTCCGCACCGCCATGTACGGGCAGGAATTCCCGAACCTGACCGGCGGCACCGCGGTCATGCTGCCGAACCACCACCTGACCAAGCCGGTGCTGATCGGCGAGATCACAGAGGACGGCCAGTTCGACATCATCAGCCAGACCGACCCGGTTCCCGGCGACGCCTGGACCGACTTCCTGCCGGAATCGGCTGTGCTGAAGTCGGATTGGAAAGACCTCGGCTGCGGCATGTACAACACCGAGACCGAGACCTGCGTCCAGATCAAGTCGAACTACTGATGATACCTCTCGGGGCGGCCGCCATGCCGCCCCGACGAGCAAGGTTACTCTGGCAGGGCGGCCCGACCGCCCTGCCCAACCCCCTCCCAAGACACAGGCTGACACATGCTCCGTGCCCTTCTTGCGGTTCTCCTGATCGCGTGGCTGCCCGCGCCCGGCTTCTCCCAGGATCTGCAATCGCTCCTGCAAGAGCACCAGGAGGAAGTCGCCAAGCCGTCGCGCCGCACCGTCACCCCTGTGCTCGAGGCGCTGTCGGCTTCCGGCCTGCCCGAGGTGCCGCGCTTTCTGGAGCGCTGGCAGGACAAGGCCGTCTATGTCCGTGAAGCGGACGGGCTGTTCTTCTACGTCGAGGAGACGGGCGACACGCTGACCCTGCTGGATATCACCAGCGGAGATGCCGTCGCGACCGGCGTCTCATCGGATGCGCTCGACCAGATCAAGCCGAATGGCGGGGTACGCCGCGCCATCGCCGAAACGCTGGTCCAGTTCCAGCTTTCCGACCCCGACATCACCAAGCGCCGGGACGCCGTCGATGCCATCGCGCGCGGGCTGGATCCCAGCCAGATTCCTCCGCTCGCCGCCTCCATCGACGGCGAACCGGACGCCGCGCTGAAAACGCGCAAGGAACGTCTGCTGAATTACCTTGTCGCCCGTTTCGGTGACACGTCCGAAGCCCGCATCGAGGCCATCGAGGCGCTGTCCTCCGACCTCAGCGTCGATGCCCGCGCCGTCCTGTCCCAGATCCTCGCCACCCGGACCGAAATCGCCGAGGACCTACCCGAGGACGCGAATATCGCGCGCGTTCTGGTGCCCGGCACCGATCTGCCCGAGGCCGAGGCCTATGCCATGATCGGAGAACAGACAGAGCTGCCCGCGCTGGTCGATGCCTCGTCGATCCGCACGACGCTGGAACGCCACGTCGAGGACGGCAAGGTCGGCGGCATCCCGGTCGGCCAGCTTGGCACGTCCGACCGGCGCCTGCGCGCCTATGACACCCTGGCCGAGGCCGGAACGCTGCCGCCGCGCGCCACGCCCGAGATCATCGCCGAAACCCTTGCCGCCTGGACCATCTACGAGGCTTACGACGAGCCGGACAGTGCCATCACCGATGCCGCCGAAAGGACCCAGGACGCGGTTCAGACCCGCGTCGGGATGAGCCAGGCAGGCGATCTCGCGCTTGATGCCATCTCGCTGGCCTCGATCTACTTCCTCGCCGCCATCGGTTTGGCCATCACCTTTGGCGTCATGGGCGTCATCAACATGGCGCATGGCGAATTCATCATGATGGGCGCCTATACCGGCTATGTCGTCCAGCTTTTCATTCCCGATTACACGCTGTCGCTTATCGTCGCCCTGCCGCTGGCCTTTGCCGTCACCTTTGGCGCCGGCGTGGCGATGGAACGCCTGGTGATCCGCTGGCTCTACAACCGCCCGCTGGAAACCCTGCTGGCCACCTTCGGCGTCTCGATTGCCCTGCAGCAACTGGCGAAGAACATCTTCGGCACCCAGGCCCGCCCGCTGACCTCGCCCGACTGGCTGGACGGCGCGTGGCAGATCAACGACGTGATCGCCATCAGTTATATCCGCATCGCCATCTTCGTGCTGGCCCTGCTGTTCCTGGCCCTTCTTCTTTTCATCCTGAAACGCACCCGGCTGGGGCTGGAGGTGCGCGCCGTGACACAGAACCCGCGCATGGCCGCCTCGATGGGCATCAACCCGGACCGGATCAAGATGATGACCTTCGGCCTGGGCTCTGGCATCGCCGGGATCGCCGGCGTGGCCATCGGGCTTTATGCCAAGGTGACCTCGGAAATGGGCGCCGACTATATCGTGCAAAGCTTCATGACCGTGGTTGTGGGCGGTGTCGGCAACGTCTGGGGGACTCTCGCCGGTGCCTTTATGATCGGCACGCTGCAAAAGGGGATCGAATGGTTCAACCCGTCGAACACCCTGGCGGCACAGACCTACATGATCCTCTTCATCATCCTCTTCATCCAGTTCCGTCCCAAGGGCATCGTCGCCCTCAAGGGCCGCGCGGCAGGAGACTGAGACCATGCGCACCCTGTTCTGCAGCCATAGCCACGGCGTCCTGATCCCGCACACATGTGGCGCCGCCACCGGCACCAGCGCGCACGCCCCGTCTTCCTTGGGCCCGAAACACGCCGGGGGAGGCCGCAGGCCGGGGGCAGAG
>NZ_JARAMO010000205.1:0-7953 GCF_028807275.1 Mameliella sp. AT18 | reverse complement strand
GGGGCCGTCGGGCTGCGGCAAGACGACGACGCTGCGGATGCTTGCCGGGCTGGAAGAACCGACAGTGGGCGAGATCACCATAGACGGCAAGCGCATGAACGAGGTCTCTGCCCATGACCGCGACACGCCGCTGGTCTGGCAGTCGCTGGCGCTGTTTCCCTTCCTGAACGTCAAGGAAAACGTCGAATTCGGGCTGAAGATGCGCGGCGTGCCGAAACCCGACCGGCACGGCCGCGCCATGCTCTGGCTCGAACGTCTCGGGCTCAAGGGGTTCGAGACGCGCCGCATCGACCAGCTCTCGGGTGGCCAGCGCCAGCGCGTGGCGCTGGCCCGCAGTCTGGTGACAGAACCCCGGATGCTGCTCCTGGACGAACCGCTTTCGGCGCTGGACGCACACCTGGTGATCCGCATGCAGGGCGTTCTGACCCGGCTGCAAAAGGAACTGGGCATCACCTTCGTCTACGTCACCCATTCCCAGTCCGAGGCATTTGCGATGGCGGATCGCGTGGTCATCATGGGTCACGGTGAGATCGCCCAGATCGGCAAGCCGCAGGAAATCTTCCGCGCCCCGAAAAACCGCTTTGTCGCGGAATTCGTGGGACGAAACAACATTCTGCCGGGCAAGACCCCGGGGCCGGAGATCGTTGTCGCCGCCGACCGGATGCAGGTCAGCGCCAGCGATCCGGGCGAGGGCGCCCTGCCTGCGGAATTCCTGTCGGAAGAGTTCGCAGGCACCGGGATCATCTGCTATTTCGAAGGTCCGGAGGGCGTGGAACTCAAGGCGCAGGTCACCGAGGACCAGCTTGCAAACCTCGCCCCCGAACCGGGCCAGCGGTTCTGGCTGACCTGGGCGCCCGGCGCGGCGCATGTGATGGCCGGAACGTGAACAAGGGGCAGGGCGCATGAGTATCGACATCCTGGTGAAAGGCGGGCTGCTGGCTGATGGCACCCAGGCCGATGTTGCCATTTCGGACGGTTTCATCACGGCGGTTGAACCGGGCATCACCGGCGAGGCGGGCGAGGTGATCGACGCCAGCGGCAAGCTGGTGACACAGCCGTTCATCGACCCGCATTTCCACATGGACGCGACGCTCAGCTATGGCCGCCCGCGTGTGAATGCCTCGGGCACCCTGCTCGAGGGCATCTCGCTCTGGGGCGAGCTGAAACAGGAGCAAACGAGGGAGGAGATCGTCGCCCGCGCGCTGGACTATTGCCGGCAGACGGTTGGCAAGGGCGTGCTGGCGATCCGCAGCCATGTCGACGTGACCGACCCGAAGTTCCACACGGTCGAGGCGCTGCTGGAGGTGCGCGAGGCGGTGCGCGGCGTGCTGGACCTGCAACTGGTCGCCTTCCCGCAGGACGGCTGGTACCGCGCCCCCGGCGCTGAACGACAGGTGGTCCGCGCGCTGGATGCCGGTGTCGACGTGGTCGGTGGGATCCCGCATTTCGAGCGCACGATGGCGGATGGCGCGGCCTCTGTCCGGGCGGCCTGCGAACTGGCCGCCGAGCGGGGCCTGCGCGTCGACCTGCATTGCGACGAAAGCGACGACCCCCTCAGCCGCCATATCGAGACGCTGGCCGCCGAGACGATCCGCTGCGGGTTGCAGGGCCGCGTGGCTGGGTCGCACCTGACCTCGATGCATTCGATGGACAATTATTACGTCGCGAAACTCCTGCCCCTGATCGCCGAGGCAGGGGTGGCCGCGATCCCCAACCCGCTCATCAACATCACCCTCCAGGGGCGGATGGACACATATCCGAAACGGCGTGGCCAGACCCGCGTGCCGGAACTGCGCGCCGCCGGCGTCACGGTGGCCTTCGGACAGGACTGCGTGCGCGATCCCTGGTATCCGCTGGGCTCGGGCGACATGCTCGAGGTGGCCCACATGGGGCTGCACGTTGCCCTGATGACCGCACCGGACCAGATGCGCGCCGCTTTCCAGATGGTCACGGAAACCCCGGCACAGGTCCTGGGCCTCGACTTCGGCCTCGCCCCCGGCAAGCGCGGCAGTCTCGTGGTCCTGGACGCGCCCGACCCGATCGAGGCGCTGCGCCTGCGGCCTGCGCGCCTTGCCGTCATCTCGGATGGCCGCGTCGTGGCCCGGACGGAACCGGCCCGCACGGCGCTTTCAGCAGGGTTCTAGCCCCCCTTCGTCGCCGGGGGAACCGGCCAGGGCTATCCCTGCGCAGGCATCTGCAAGCCTGGCACATGCCCCTGTTTCTTTGGGCCAAAAATACCTCTGGGGGGTCCAGGGGGCAAAGCCCCCCGCCAGTCGTCGCGCGTCAGCGCGGCGAAACACCTTCCGAAAGCGGTTCAGGCCGTCACCTGTTCCCGCGCCTCGGTACGGATCATGTCGGCGGCCTTCTCGGCAATCATGATGGTGGGCGAATTGGTATTGCCCGAGGTGATACGCGGCATGACAGAGGCATCGACCACCCGTAGCCCGCCGATGCCGTTGACCTTCAGGTCCGGCCCCACCACCGCGGCGGGATCGGTGCCCATGCGCGCCGTGCCCACGGGATGAAAGATCGTCGAGGCGATCTGCCCGGCGCCCTCGGCAAGCTCCGCATCGCTCTGGTAACTTGGCCCCGGCTTGAATTCCTCGGGGCGGTATCGCGCCAGTGCCGGCTGGTCCATGATCCGCCGCGTCAGCCGGATGGCCCGGGCGGCCACGATCCGGTCACCCTCGGTCGAGAGGTAATTCGGCTGGATCTCCGGATGCGCCGTCGGATCGGGAGAGGTGATGCGCACATGCCCCCGGCTTTCGGGGCGCAGGTGGCAGACGCTGGCGGTGATCGCGTCGAATTCGTGCGGCGGCTGGCCAAAGGCCTCCAGCGTCACGGGCTGGACGTGGTATTCCAGGTCCGGGGTCGCCACCTCCTGTGACGAATAGGCAAAGGCCCCAAGCTGGCTGGGGGCCATCGACATCGGCCCGGAGCGTGTCGCAAGGTATTCCAGCCCGATTTTCGCCTGGCCCCAAAGCGACGAGGCCATGCTGTTCAAGGTCTTCGCCCCCGAGACCTTGTAGGCACAGCGGATCTGCAAGTGGTCCTGCAGGTTGGCGCCGACACCGGGCTGATCCAGGACGGTGTCGATCCCTTGGTCCTGCAACAGGGCGCCGGAGCCGATCCCCGAGAGTTGCAGGATCTGAACCGACCCGATCGACCCCGCGGACAGGATCACCTCGCGTCGTGCATGGACCTGCATCGGTGCATTCTCGCGCCGGAACCGCAGCCCGGTCGCCTGCCGTCCGTCGAAGAGCAGCCGCTCTGCCTGGGCATGTGTCATGACGTCCAGGTTGGCCCGCTGGCGGGCCGGTTTCAGGAACCCCTTGGCCGTGCTCCACCGCCAGCCCTTGCGCTGGTTGACCTTGAAATAACCGACCCCGAAATTGTCGCCCCGGTTGAAATCGTCGGTCTCCGGCAAGCCCGCCTCGACCGCCGCCGCCTTCCAGGCGTCGAGGATCTCCCAGCGCAGGCGCGCCTCTTCGACCCGCCATTCGCCCCCGGTCCCATGCATCTCGTCGGCGCCGCCGTAGTAGTCCTCGGATTTGAGGAAATGGGGCAGCACGTCGTCCCAACCCCAGCCGGTCAGCCCCATCTGCCGCCAGCCGTCGTAATCCGCCGCCTGTCCGCGCAGGTAGAGCATCCCGTTGATCGAGGAGCAGCCGCCCAGCACCTTGCCGCGTGGATACAGCAGCTCGCGCCCGTTCAACCCCTCGCAGGCGGCGGTCTTGTACCCCCAGTCGGTGCGTGGATTGCCGATGCAGTACAGGTAGCCGACGGGGATGTGGATCCAGTGGTAATTGTCGCTGCCGCCCGCTTCCAGCAACAGCACGCGGGTGTCCGGATCTTCGGAAAGGCGATTGGCCAACACGCAGCCGGCGCTGCCCGCGCCGACGATGACATAGTCATAGGTTCCAATATCCTGCACGGCGGCCTCCCTCTGGTCCGGGTGCAGTATGGGTTGTCGTGGTCCGGCGGCGCAATCTGCAAAAACGGACGGGGGGTGCCTGTTTTCGTTCATATTGCGGCAGGCTATGCTGTGGGAAAAGGAGCCGGCATGAGCCTATCCCTCGACTGGTCAGATGTTCGCTATTTCCTGGAAACCGCCCGGGCCGGGCGGTTCAGTGGTGCTGCCCGTCGGCTGGGCGTCAGCCATACCACCGTTGCCCGCCGTGTCGCACGGCTGGAAGAGGCCCTGCGCAATCGCCTGCTGGAACCGGGTGCGGGCGGGTTGATACCGACAGAGGCCGGCGCCGCCCTGATCCCGCTGGCCGAGCGGATGGAGACGCAGGCGGCGCAGATCCTCGACCGCCTGCAACGCCCCGGCGCACTGACCGGGCGGGTGCGGATCGGGGCGCCGGACGGGTTCGGCAACGCGGTCCTGTCACGGATGCTGCCCGGGCTCTTGCGGCAGGAACCCGAACTGGAAATCGAGTTGGTGCCGGTGCCTGCCGCGCACAAGCTGTGGAACCGCGAGGTCGACATCGCCATCAGCCTTGACCGCCCGCAAACCGGGCGGCTCGTCATGCAGAAACTGACCGATTACGAACTGCGCCTCTACGCCTCGCATGGCTTTCTCAAGGCGCATGGCAAACCGGAAGACCGCGAGGCCCTCGCCACCATGCCGCTGGTCGGGTACATCGACGAGTTGCTGTATACCGAGGCACTGGATTTCAACCGTCTGGTGCATCCCGGCGCGCGGACGGTCTACAAGGCTGCCACCGTCCAGGCCCAGCTTGAAGCGGTGCAAAGCGGGGTCGGGCTAGGGGTGCTGCCTTGTTTCATGGCGCGCGAAACGGCGCTGGTGCCGGTGCTGCCGGACCAGATCCGATTCACCCGCGCCTATTGGCTGCTGCATGCCGAGGACGACCGCGAGATCGCGCGCATCCGCCGGGTGATCGATTTCCTGCGCGAAGAGACGCGGGCACGCGCGGCACTCTTTCGGTTCGACGCTCAGCCGGGCGGTTGATGCCAGGTCACGGTGACCGGTTGCGCCACCAGCCCGTTCAGCCAGTCGGTCATCTCGTCGATGACCATCGCCTGCAAAGCCATGCGGTCCGGCCGGTCGACGATCCAGACATAGCCAAGCACCGCACCCCTCCGTCCCATCTCGGGATAGAAATAGGCACAACCGATATAGACGCCGTCCTTGTCGCGCAGGGTCCAGGCAAAGGACCGGCCTTCAAGGAACTCGCGATCGTGCCAGCCCATGTCCCAGAGGTTTTCCTCCAGCGTCAGCCCGTCGGGCCAGTCGCCGAAAAGTCCTTTGAGGACATGCGCCGATCCGGCAACGGCTGCGAAATCCTCCTCGACCACGGCGGGCGAGAGTGGCGTCAGGTCCAAACCCCGCAAGGTGGCGCCGCGGGGCAGGGGGTTGGGATCGAAATCGGGATGGGCACGCGGGTTCATGTGCCGGGCTCTTTCGCCTCGCGCTTGAAGGGGTTCTCGTCCGGGACATCGAACTCCAGCACCATCTCGCCTTTTTCGCGCGCGTCTGCCATGTAGCGGAAGGCGTTCACGGACATGCGCATAAGGTGATCCCCGGCCTTCATCGGCGGGTATTTTTCCATGATCTCAGGCGTGCGGAACTTCTCCAGCGGTTCTACAACCGCATGGTAGTCCAGGCCAAAGAACAGCGGGAAAGAGTACCTTTCCTCGCCCAGATTGGCGACGCGGTGCTGCGTGGACTTGAACTGCCCGCCCGACCATGTCTCGAAGATGTCGCCGATGTTGACCACGAAACAGCCCGGGATCGGCGGTGCCTCGATCCAGACATCCTCGGCGTTCATCACCTGAAGGCCCGGCGCGCCGGTCATCAGGATGGTGAAACATTCAAAGTCCGAATGGGCGGCGATGCCGACCATTTCCCTGGTCGCGGGCATCTCATTGGGGATGTAGCGCAGGAGCCGCAGCTGCGAGGTCGGATAGGTGATGTGCCGGGTCAGTTCCTCTGTTTCGACCCCGAGTTCCAGCGCCAGAGCGTCCAGCAGGCGCAGGCCAAGCGCGAAGGCCTGGTCGTAATAAGTTGAAATCGTGTCTTTCCAGCCGGGAATATCGGGCCAGACGTTGGGGCCCGTCATGCGCCAGCCGGCGAGGTAGTCCGGGTGATCCTCGGGCGCCTCGTAGGACATGTCCCAGGCTTCGTTGAAATTGATCGACTTGGGGAAATCGGCGCCGTTCTCCTCGAAGGGGACATAGCCACGGTGATGGGTGGTGAAGCCGGACCAATAGCGCATCTTGAAATTGCGCGGCTTGTCGTGGAATTCCTTCGACGCCGCAAAGACAGCGTCGATCAACTCCTGCGAGATCCCGTGCCCGGTGATGTAGAAGAACCCCGAGGTCCGCGCCGCATGACCAAGATCGGCGGCGACCTTGGCCTTGTCGGCGAAGTCCCCTGTGAACAGCCCCGAGAGATCGACGACCGGCAGGGTCGCATCCTCAACCGTCAGGGCCTTCTGGTCGTCCGAAATCGTGCTGCGCGCCATGCGTTCTCTCCCGAGTCGTTTGCCTGTTCCCAGGCTGGCCCGAAAGGGCGGATCGGGTCCCTGCGGCGATTAAGAATGCCGCCGGGTCGGTGCCGTTTGCCTGCGATTTGATCAATTGCCGGGGCGACTGGTCTCTTTGCGGTCGCTTTCTTTGACCCGTCACCGGTCTGCGCGCGCTCATGGGGGCATGACGAGGCTGCCAGCGTCCACGCGGCGAAAGGCGCGGCCGGGGAATGAGGAAGCTCACCATGACCAAGCTCAACAGACGTACTCTGCTCAAGACCGGGGCCGCAGGGCTCGCCGCATCCAGTGTGCTGGGCACGCCGCTGATCGCGCAGACGCGCAGCCTGAAGATCGGCAGCTATGGCGGCTATTTCGAGGACAGCTTCAAGGAATTCGTCTATCCCTCCTTCACCGATGCCACCGGCATCGCGGTGGAAAGCGTGACCCAGCCCAACTCGACCGACTGGCTGGTGACCATGCAGCAGGCGACCGCCGCCGGCAGCGTGCCCGCCGACCTGTCTCTCTACGCGCGCGACACGCTGATCAAGGCCAGCCGCATCGGCGGGCTTCTGAAACCGCTGAACCTGTCGGCCATGCCGGCGGCGGGCAACCTGGATCCCTATTTCGTCTTCGAGGCCCCCGAGGGTGCGCTGGGGGTCGGGGCCATGTCCTGGTTCACGGCGATGGTCATCAACCCGGGCGAGGTCGATGTCCCAGCAAGCTGGGCGGACTTCTGGGACAGCTCGATTTACGAGGCCTCGCTGGGCCTGTCGCGCAACTACAATTCGCAGTTCCTCGACATCGTCGCGGCGACCTTCTTTGACGGCGAAGAGACCTTCAAGACCGACGAGGGCATCCTTGCGCTGATCGAGAAGGCGGCAGAGATCAAGCCGAACGTCGCGCTGTGGTGGTCGGCCGAAAGCCAGATGGAACAGTCTATGAAGAACGGCGACGTGATCGGCGGCCAATATTACCTGGACGTGGCCAACCTGATGGCCGCGGATGGTTTCCCGATCAAGCCGGTCTTTCCCAAGGAAGGCAACCCGCAGGACTACGGATCCTGGTGCCTGTCGTCTCTGTCGGACAAGGCGGACGAGGCGGCGGAGTTCATCAACTTCTCGTCCGACCCGGCCACGCAGGCGCTGATGAGCCGCAAGATCGGCACCGCGCCCCTGCTGGACCAGTCCAAGACCGACCTGACGGACGAGGAATTCGCTTTTGTCTCTGGCACGCCGTCGATCCGGCCCGCTTACGAGGCCTACCTGGACAAGGAGACCTTCATCAAGGAGAGCTGGGACAAGATGCTGGCCGGGGCGTAACCGTCCATGTCCGGCCTTGTTCTCAAGGGCATCTCGAAAAGCTTCGGCGGCACCCGTGCCGTCGAACATGTCAATCTTACCTTTGACGAGGGAAAGCTGACCGCGCTTTTGGGGCCGTCCGGTTGCGGCAAGACCACGCT
>NZ_JARAMO010000204.1:0-4747 GCF_028807275.1 Mameliella sp. AT18 | reverse complement strand
CAGGCGCTCCCGCGTGCGCGGGGTCATGGTATCAATATGGCGCGAAAGTCATTTACGTTGGTCAGCGTCGGACCCGTCATGATCAGGTCCTTGACCGAAGAGAAAAGACTGTAGCTGTTATGATCTGCCAAGTCAGCACGCGGATCATGACCTGCCGCCCGGGCCCGTTTCAGTGTGGATGGCGTAATGACCGCTCCGGCAGCATCCTCGGTACCGTCGATACCGTCGGTGTCTACAGCCGCTCCAAAAACACCCGATGCCCCGTCGAGAGCAACGGCGAGACTGAGCAGAAATTCAGTGTTGCGTCCGCCGCGCCCGGGCTTGCGATCCCCGATGGTCACAGTCGTCTCGCCACCGGACAAGAGAACCGCGGGCCGTGGCACCGGCGTGCCATGTTTGGCGACCGCACCTGCGATCCCCGCCATGACGACACCTATTTCCCGTGCCTCACCTTCCAATGCATCCCCAAGCAGGAGCGGAGTGGTACCAGCATCCCGCGCCACCTGTGCCGCCGCGTTGAGCGACATCCGAGGTGCCGCCACAAGCTTGAAGTCCAGATCAATCATCGTCGCGCCACATTTGACTGGTTGTGACAGTGCTTCTCGGACGTGATCCGGCAGGTCATTGCCAAGACGATCAACGATGTGTGCAAGACTGCCGCCTAGCCCGGCATCGAGAACCGTCGGGCCCGAGGCAATGGCAAGTGGATCGTCCCCTGGCACATCAGAGATCGCCAAGGTCACCACCCTGGCCGGGGCAGCTGCACGGGCAAGCCCGCCGCCCTTGATCAACGAAAGGCGCCTGCGCACCCGGTTCATCTCGGCAATGGGCAGACCAGAAGCCAGCAGCCTGCGTGTTATGTCGATCTTGTCTTCAAGCGAAAGCGGGGAAACCGGCGCGGTCAGAAGTGCGGAACCACCGCCGGAGATCAGCGCCAGCACAAGATCGCCTTTTCCGGCTGTGTGCACCATGTCCAGAATGGCCCGGGTCGCCTCGACTCCGTTAGCATCGGGTACGGGATGCGCGGCCTCGCGGACCGCGACGCGCGTGGTCGGCACCGCATGTCCGTATCGTGTAACAACCAGGCCGGACAGGTCGACATCGGGCCAGGCGCATTCGACTGCCCGCGCCATTGCGGCCGCAGCCTTGCCGGCCCCGACGACGATGCACCTGCCCGTTGGTTTCTCGGGCAGATGACTGGCCAGCACCTTGGCAGGGTCAGCTGCCGAAATGGCAGCGTCGACCATCCGCCGAAGCAACTCGCGCGATTTCCTGTCCTGCAGGTTGTTCATCTTGGCACCTCTGGTCGATTGCCAGTCAGGCACCGATTTCATGCGCCGCCATGGTCTCCAGCGCGCGGACCAGGGCCGAGTGATCCAGTTCCCCATGCCCCTGTGCCGCGCAGGTGTTGAAGAGTTCTTGTGCAAGCGCGGTCGACGGCAGCGCCAGCTTGAGGCTACGGGCCGATTCCAGCGCGTTGTTCATGTCCTTCTGGTGCAGCGAGATACGGAAGCCCGGCTCGAAGGTCCGGTCGATCATGCGCTTGCCGTGCATCTCCAGGATCTTCGACGAAGCCAGACCGCCCATGATCGCCTCTCGTACCTTGGCGGGGTCGGCGCCCGCTTTCGAAGCAAAGAGCAGGCCTTCGGACACCGCCTCAATGGTCAGGGCGACGATGATCTGATTGGCGATCTTTGCCGTCTGGCCTGCTCCGACCTCACCCACCAGGGTGATGTTCTTGCCCATGACTTCGAAGATCGGCAACACTCGGTCGAAATCCTCTTGCGCCCCACCGACCATGATGGACAGGGACGCTGCCTTGGCGCCGGCCTCGCCGCCAGAGACGGGCGCATCCAGGTAAGCACAGTCCAGCGCCGCAATACGGCTGGCAAAATCCGTCGTCGCAACCGGCGAGATCGAGCTCATGTCGACCACGGTCTTGCCCGCGCTCAGCCCTTCGACAACGCCATTTTCGCCAAACAGAACCCCTTCGACGTCCGGCGTGTTCGGCAGCATGAGGAGGATGACATCAGCCGCCTCGGCAACAGCCCTGGCCGAATCCGCAACCTTCCCGCCCATCTCGACCAGGTGCTGCGACTTGTCCTTGACACGATACAACTGAACGTCGTGCCCCGCCTCGATCAGATGCCCCGCCATCGGCTGTCCCATGACGCCAAGCCCAATGAAACCGATTTTCATGTCGAATAATTCCTTTTCTTGAGTTCAGGTTGCGGTCCGGGCCGCAAGGTGGACCGGCTTACCCCTTTGACCAGAGGTCCTCTTCGCTGATCCGGTTCAGCATCTCCTGCCCCGCCTGATAGCGTCGCAGGTTGTCGATGATCATATTCAGCGACCGTTCAGACCGATCCGGCAACTTGGCCGAGAAATGCGGCGTGATGAGCAGGTTGGGCGTATCCCAGAGCGGGTGATCCTCGGGGAGAGGTTCCGGCGTCATCACGTCGATCCCCGCGCCGGCTATGCGTCCCTCGGTCAAGGCCGCGATCAGGGCGTCCTGATCCACCACGGCCCCACGCGCGAGATTCACTAGGATCGCCGATCGTTTCATGCGGGCGAACTGCTCTGCCCCGATCATGTGGTGCGTGGCATCGGAGAGGTTGATCACCAGTGCAACGATGTCGGCCCGTTCCAGGATCTCGTCGATCCCCTCGCCCTTGTCGCTGCTATACATCTGGTCGACGCCCTCCGGCGCTGGCTCATCACGGCGCCGGTAGCCCAGGACCTTCATATTGAAGGCCTTGGCCCGAGTGGCGAGCGCCTTGCCGGTGTTCCCCATGCCGATGATCCCCATGGTACGCCCGGAGAGCGCAAAGAGATTGTCCATTTCCGGCACGCGACGCCATTCATGGCGTTTCTGCGCCTCGTAGAAATCCGGGTAGCGGGCGCAGAGCATCAGCGAGAACATCATCACATGCTCCGCCAGCGCCGGTCCGGACCGGCCGGCGGAGCCGGTGACGATCAGCCCCTTTTCAAGGACCTCCGGACGGGCCGACTTCGTCAACCCTGCGTGGTCGCAATGCACCCATTTGAGCCGCGGCGCATCGACGAACCGCGCGTCCAGATCGCTTTTCAGAATGGCGATTTCCGCTTCTTCCAGGGCCGCGGAAACTGCGGAATCATCGCTTGTGTCGACCTTGATGATCCGGCCCGGCGGCAAAGCCGCCTCTAGCCGCGCCCATTGGTCAGCGTCAAAGGGGAGATCCTTGGAAAGGAAGGTTACCGTCTCTGCCATGTTCCGTGTGTCCTTTCATGTTCCCCGCCTGCTCGAAGGGACCGCCGTCGTCCCGAGAAACGGGCGCAGGGAGTGTCCGGCTGCGTCAAAGGGCAACCAAGTTTCACACATTATTTATTTTATTTAGTGTGTAATATGCAATCAAAACTATTGCAGCATCTACAAAAAAATCTCATAAGCTTTTGATTTATATACACACCTCAAGCACCCAACGGTCACAATCCGGACGTTGGGGACACGCCGATAGCGGGGCGTTCCACAGAGGCTCGCAGCACTCGTCAATGTTGGCGCGCTGAACGTCAGCCAGATTTCTTCAGGCGCTTACGGCGCAACCGATCCAGGAAGGCCGTTTGCGTATGGCTGAGGTGTACCTCGATCGCATGGGCGGCTTCCTCTGCCTCCCCTTTTTCGACCGCCTCGACAATGCGCCAATGTTCGGCAATCGACCGACGCATCTGCGCAAGGTTCAGCGGATCGGATTTCGACATGGCCTGAAGCCACCGGTCGTGTTTACGGATGATCGCGACGGCCTCAGCATTGAAATGGTGGTCCACGATATAGTCATGGAACGCGAGGTTTGCCGTGTGATACGCGGGATAGTCCCCATTCTGAACCGCTTCCTCGCAGGCGTCCTGACGGCGGCGCAATTCCGCGATCTCGTCTGGCGTCGCGGTCTCTACGAAGGATTTGACGATATAGGCCCAGAGAACAATCTTCAGATCAAAAACGTTCTGCAGCATGTCCTCGCTGATTTCACGCACACTGGCCCCGCGGTTGGGCTCGATCGTGACCAGCCCCTCGCCTTCGAGCACCTGTAGTGCTTCGCGTGCTGGGTTGGTGCTGGTGCCAAAGCGCTTGGCAATCTCGGAGACTTTCAGGCGCGTCCCCGCCGTGAGTCGCCCGCCAAAGATCTCTTCCCGGATCAGATGCGCAATTCGGCTGTAGCCGGGTTCCCGAACCTTTCTGGACTTTTGTCCGACGGTCCGGCTGCGCTGCGTATTCCTTGTTGCCTGATCCATTGTCATCCTCTCGCTCGAACACTTGTCTGACCGTCTTCGGAAGGCCCGGTCATTCCGATCCTTGAAATCCGCCGACGATTACAAGATCCCAACACTGTATACCAATACGACGAAGTTACACATTATGTGCCACTGCCCCCTGCCATCAACAGGCAACCGCGCGGTTCCGGCGTATCGACGACCAGAGCGCAAGGCCGATCATGGCCACGCCTCCTAGTCCGGTCACCACTTCGGGGATATGCACGATCGACTGTGCGAACATGATGACCGACAGAACGATGATCGCGTAAAACGCCCCGTGCTCAAGATAACAGTACTGTTTCAGCGTGCCGCGCTCGACCAGCATGATCGTCATCGAACGGACGAACATGGCCCCGATCCCAAGCCCGATCGCAATCACCAGCAGGTTCTGCGACAGGGCAAATGCCCCGATCACCCCGTCGAAGGAAAACGAGGCATCCAGCACCTCGAGGTAGAG
>NZ_JARAMO010000203.1:0-11733 GCF_028807275.1 Mameliella sp. AT18 | reverse complement strand
TTGGGGTATTTTGACCAAGAAGAAACAGGAAGGTCGCACATCGGACCCGCACGTCCGGGCAGCAGTCGACCTTCCTGCAGTGCCCGCGCCTTTGGCTAGGAACGGGGCTTCTCCTTGGGCGGTCATCGGCTCCCCAGCCTGTACCGCAACACGAGATTAGGCGCGTTAACCTTAACGCGCGGTTATCCGGGAAGGGCCTGTGTGCTTCTTCTTGGGAAAAATACTCCCACGGGGGTGCGGGGGTGTGAAACCCCCGCGGCGAAACGGACGACAAAAAGCGCAACGGGAGGCGCGGCGCATGACGATGAAACTCTACTGCTTTGGCGAGTCGGGGCATTCCTACAAGGCGGCACTGGCGCTCCAACTCGCCGGGCTGGACTGGCAGCCAGTGCAGGTCGATTTCTTCAACGGTGAAACGCGGAGCGAAACATATCGCGCCGAAGTGAACGAAATGGGCGAATGCCCGGTGCTGGTCGACGGCGAAACCCGGCTGACACAATCCGGCGTCATCCAGCAGTACCTGAGCGAGACCTACGGGCATTTCGGCGGCACGACACCCGAGGAAAGGCGCGAAGTGCTGCGCTGGGTGCTCTGGGACAACCACAAACTCAGCTCGATGGCCGGGATGACCCGCTTCCTGATGAACTTCCTGCCCGAAGACAAGCGGCCGGCCGAGGTGATCGCCTTCAATCAGGGGCGCCTCAAGTCCGCCTACCAGATCCTGGATGCCCACCTGGAGGAGCGCGACTGGATCGTGGGCGACGCCCCGACCAATGCCGATCTGACCTGTTGCGGTTATCTCTTCTACCCGGAACCCTTCGGCTTCGACCGCAGCGCCTGGCCGGCCGTCGACCGCTGGCTGACGAACATCCAGGGCCTTCCCGGTTGGAAGGCCCCTTATGACCTGATGCCCGGCTCCCCCGCGGACCGGACCTGATGAAGAAGGACCCAAGATGACCGACGCATTTATCTATGACGCCGTCCGCACACCGCGCGGCAAGGGCCGCAAGGATGGCGCGCTGCACGAAGTGACCTCGCTGCGCCTGTCGGCGCAGGTGCTGAACGCCGTCAAGGACCGCAACGGGCTCGACGGCCACGCGGTCGAGGACGTGATCTGGGGCAATGTCACCCAGGTCGGCGAACAGGGCGGCTGCCTGGCGCGCTCGGCGGTGCTGGCAAGCGATCTTGACGAATCCATCCCAGGTCTGGCGATCAACCGCTTTTGCGCCTCGGGGCTCGAGGCGGTGAACCTGGCCGCCAACCAGGTCCGCGGCGGTGCGGGCATGGGCTATATCGCCGGCGGCGTGGAGATGATGGGCCGCGTCGCCATGGGCAGCGACGGGGCGGCCATTGCCGTCGATCCCAGCCTGGCGATGGAAAGCTATTTCGTCCCGCAGGGCATCAGCGCCGACATCATCGCCACCGAATACGGATTTTCCCGAGATGACGCCGATGCCCTGGCGGTCGAAAGCCAGCGCCGGGCGGCCGCCGCCTGGGAGGACCGGCGGTTCGAGAAATCCATCGTCACCGTGCGCGACGTGAACGGCCTGCCGATCCTCGATCACGACGAATACATGCGCCCCGGCACCGATATGCAGACGCTGGGTGCCCTGAAACCCTCGTTCAAGGACATGGGCGAGGTCATGCCCGGCTTCGACAAGGTCGCCTTGATGAAATATCCGCATCTTGAACGGATCGAGCACGTCCATCACGCGGGCAACAGCTCGGGCATCGTGGACGGCTCTGCCGCGATGCTGATCGGCAACAAGGAGTTTGGCGAGAAATACGGGTTGAAACCCCGGGCCCGCATCCGTGCCACGGCCAAGATCGGCACCGACCCCACGATCATGCTGACCGGCCCGGTGCCCGCGACCGAAAAGATCCTGAAGGACAGCGGCATGTCGATTTCCGACATCGACCTCTTCGAGGTCAACGAGGCCTTTGCCTCGGTGGTGCTGCGCTTCATGCAGGCCTTTGACGTGGACGACAGCAAGGTCAACGTCAACGGCGGCTCGATCGCGATGGGCCACCCGCTGGGCGCCACCGGGGCAATCATCCTGGGCACCCTGCTGGACGAGTTGGAACGTACCGGCAAGGGCACCGGCCTGGCCACGCTCTGCATCGCCTCCGGCATGGGCGCCGCCACCATCATCGAGCGGGTCTGAGGCCCGCCCATGAACCTGTCGCCGGATACCGCGCACGACGTGGCCGCCAGCCTTCTGGCGGCCACGGGCGATGCGCTGACCACCGGCGATTTCGAGCTGTTCCGCAGAAATTTCCGACTGCCGCAGGCCATTGCGACAATCGGCGGAACCCGCACCCTGCGCAGCGACGAGGACCTGCGCCGGACCTTCGATCAGATCCAGGCGCATTACGCAGAAATCGGGCTGCACCGTCTGGACCGCTGGATCGAGGTCGCCCTGTTCGACGGCCCGGACGAGATACGCAGCTGCCATGTCACGCATATGCTGTCCAAATCGGGCAAGCTGCTGAACACGCCGATCCTGACCATGTCGCGCCTCCTGCGCGAGGGCGAGCGGTGGCTGATCGGCGGGACGCAATACACGATTTCCGCGGAAAGCGCCCACGGGCAGGCGCTGCTGAGCGGGGGTGGTCCCTATCGGGCGCAGGGCGCCGGTGGCGCAGCCGAAGCGATCTTTCAGAACCACCTGGACCGGGTGACGCGGGCCTACATGGAAGACAGGTTCGACCTGCTGATGGCAGCGGTCCAGTTGCCACTGTTCCTGCAGGCCAGCGAAGGTGCCATGCTGATCTCGGACATCCAGCAGATGCAGGAGGATTTCAGCCGCTCGGTCACGCGGCTGCGGGTGCAATCGGTCAGTGACATCGTGCGCCGCGTCCAGTCCGCCGAGATCATCGGCGAAAAACGGATCCACGGCACCTATCGGACCCATATCCTGAGCGCGGAACAACTGGTCATCCCCGCCTACAAGAGCGCCATGAGCATCGAGATGGGCACCGACCTCAACTGGCGCATGACCTCGGTCATGCATCCGATCGGTCACATGACCCTACCGGACGGACCGGGGGACGCGAAAGGTTACGGTCCGGGAGAACGGGTATGACGGTGCAAAGTGCTGCGGAAATCTACCAGGCAAACCTGGACGTGGGCAGCCGGATGTTCTTTGCAGGCGACCTCGACAGGATCGGCTGTCACATCGCGGAGCCCTGCGCGGTTCACACCCAGGACAGTTCGCAACGTATCGAGCGGTTGGAAGACCTGCTGGTCATGCTGCGCGAACAACCTGACAGTCTCCGGCGGCTGGGAACGACCGAATATCACCGCATCTGCATCAAGGCAGAGTTCACCGACCCGACCGGCCAGCGCATCGGGGGACAACACAGGACCTACCTGCTGCGCGGCGGCTCTTACCTGATGGAGCGCTCCCCCTGCGAGCAGCTGATCGAACTGCAGGGGGACGACTGGAAGGCGCTGGACCTGAACTGCCAGATGCGGAATAGCGACCTGACGATGGTCGGCCCGCAGTTGATGGAACATCTGCGGCGCCGCGAGGCCCAGCCCGACAAGGGAGAGAGCTGATGCCGAAAATCGACCTTTTCACCGTTCCTGTGAGGACAGGCTCATCCTACCCGCCTCCGCACGACGCGGCGATGGCGGGCCGCAGCCAGCAAAGGCTGGGCGATGCCGCCGGGCTGACCCAGTTCGGCGCGAACCTGGTTCGGCTGGCGCCCGGGGCCATGTCCTCTCTGCGGCACTGGCACGAACGCCAGGACGAATTCCTGGTCGTCACCCAGGGCGCGCTGACGCTGGTGGACGATCACGGTGAGACCCCGCTTGCGCCCGGCGATTGCTGTGCCTTTCCGGCAGGCGATCCGAACGGGCACCACATCGTCAACCGATCGCAGGCCGATGGCGCCTTCGTGGTGGTGGGCACCCGGACAGAGCAGGAAACCGGCTGGTACCCGGACCACGACCTGAAGGTCGAGGTCGCGGACGGCGACATGCGTTTTCTGCGCCGGGACGGTGGCGAGGTGACAGATCCATGACCTCTGCCCTATTCACCGACAGCGATTTCGCCGAGTTCATTGACGATATCTCTGCGCCCTTCATGAGCGGGCAGATTGCAAGATGGCGGGCGCGCATTCGCCTGCCGTTCAGCATGGTGACCGGCGCTGGCCCGGTCACGCTGAAATCCGACGGCGACATTGTCCGGAACTTTCGCCTCTACCTGGAGGCGGTCAAGGCGATGGGCCTGAATTTCGTCCATCGCGAACCGCTGGGTGTCGAACACTGCGAGGACGGCACCGTCCTTGCAACCTATCGCACGCATCTGATGCGTAACGGCACCCGCATGGTCGATCCCTACACGTCGACGGCGCTTCTGCATCCCGATCCCGAAGGATGGCGCATGTCGGCAATCCTCAACGCCCGTGGCCACCACGACTGGACCGGGCGCCCCCCGAAAGACACTGGAGAGTGAGCATGACTGATTTCACGATGGAAACCGGCGCCGATGGCGTGGCCGTCATCACCTGGGACTGCCCCGGCAAGTCGATGAACGTGATGACGCTGGAGGCCTGGGACGAACTGGACCAGCTGATTGATGCCGCGCTGGCCGACGATGCGGTCAAGGGTGTCGTCATCACCTCGGGCAAGGACAGCTTTGCCGGGGGGATGGACCTCAAGGTCATCGCCAGGATGAAGGACATGGCGGGCGACGATCCGGCCAGGGGCCTGTTCGACGGGATCATGAATGCGCACCGCATCATGCGCAAGATCGAGCGGGCGGGCATGGACCCCAAGACCCTGAAAGGCGGCAAGCCCATTGCCACCGCCCTGCCCGGCACCGCTCTGGGCATCGGTCTGGAAATCCCGCTGTCGACGCACCGGATCTTTTGCGCGGACAACCCCAAGGCCAAGATCGGTCTGCCCGAGATCATGGTCGGCATCTTTCCCGGCGCGGGCGGCACCACCCGGCTGGTGCGCAAGATGGGCGCGATGGCCGCCTCTCCTCTGCTGCTGGAGGGCAAGCTGAACGACCCGAAAAAGGCCAAGGCGGCCGATGTCATCGACGAGGTGGTCGAGGATCCGCTGGCGGCGGCAAGGGAATGGGTGCTTCAGGCCACGGACAAGGACATCGTGAAACCTTGGGACGCCAAGGGCTACAAGATGCCCGGCGGCGCGCCCTACCATCCGGCGGGCTTCATGACCTTTGTCGGCGCCTCCGCGATGGTGAACGGCAAGACCAAGGGCGTGTACCCGGCGGCCAAAGCGCTGTTGTCGGCGGTCTACGAGGGCGCGCTTGTGCCCTTTGACACCGCGCTCAAGATCGAGGCGCGCTGGTTCACCAACGTGCTGATGAACCCCTCTTCGGGGGCCATGATCCGCTCGCTCTTCATCAACAAGGAGGCGCTGGAGAAAGGCGCCGTGCGGCCCGCCGATGTGCCCGACCAGAAGGTGAAGAAACTGGGCGTTCTGGGCGCGGGCATGATGGGCGCGGGCATCGCGCTGGTCAGCGCGCAGGCGGGGATCGAGGTGGTGCTGCTGGATCAAAAGCAGGAGGCCGCCGACAAGGGCAAGGCCTATAGCGCCGACTACGCCGCCAAGGGGGTGCAGAAAAAGAAGATCACCCAGGAGAAGGCCGACGAGATGGTGGGCCGGATCACCGCCACCACCGATTACGACGCGCTCAAGGGCTGCGACCTCGTGATCGAAGCGGTTTTTGAAGATCCCAAGATCAAGGCCGAAGTGACCAAGGCCGTGGACACGGTGACAGATGCGGACTGCATCTTTGCCACCAATACCTCGACCCTGCCGATTTCCGAGCTGGCCAAGGCCTCGAAGAACGCCGAGCAGTTCATCGGCATCCACTTCTTCTCACCCGTCGAGAAGATGATGCTGGTCGAGATCATCAAGGGCAAGGAAACCGGCGACCGCGCGGTGGCCAAGGCGCTGGATTTCGTGCGGCAGATCCGCAAGACGCCGATTGTTGTCAACGACGCGCGGTTCTTCTACGCCAACCGCTGCATCATTCCCTACATCAACGAGGGCATCCGCATGGTCAAGGAAGGGGTGTCCCCCGCCCTGATCGAGAATGCCGCCAAGATGGTGGGCATGCCGCTGGGGCCGCTGCAACTGGTGGATGAGACCTCGATCGACCTGGGCGCCAAGATCGCCCGCGCGACAAAGGCGGGCATGGGTGATGCCTATCCCGACGGCGAGGTCGACGAGGTGATCTTCTGGATGGAAGGCGAGGGCCGGCTGGGTCGCAAGGCCAAGGCCGGGTTCTATGACTACGACGAGAAGGGCAAGCGTACCGGCCTGTCTGAGGTGGTCAAGGCGCGCTATCCGCAAGCCGAAGAGCAACCCGACCTGATCGAGGTGCAGCACCGCCTGCTTTTCGTGCAGTCGCTGGAGGCGGTGCGCGCGTTGGAGGAAGGCGTGCTGGAGGACATCCGCGAGGGCGACGTGGGCGCGATCCTGGGCTGGGGCTTTGCCCCCTGGTCGGGTGGCCCGCTGAGCTGGCTGGACATGATCGGTGCGCCCTATGCGGCCGAACGTTGTGACCAATTGGCCGAGGCGCATGGACCCCGGTTCACCTGCCCTGCCCTGCTGCGCGAAATGGCCGAAAAGACCCAGAGCTTTTACGGACGGTTCGCCCCGGACAGCGCCGCAGCGGCCTGATCCCAGACCCGGGCCCGGCGCCGCGATGGCGCCGGGCCCCATTCCGCCTCAGGGCTCGTCGATTTCCAGAACATAGGCGCCCGGATCGATCCGGTTGCCGATCGCCTCGACGATCTCGCGCCGCAGCGCCGGGTCGTCGGGATGGAACAGCCCGGTCTGGCGCATGGCCCGGGGCACGCTGATGTCGGTCCCGAGGAATTCCAGCGCCACGCGCGAGGCGCCTGGCTTGCGCCCGCGCCGTGTCGGCCCGCCGGTCTGGATGCCCAGCAGGTAATCCAAACGGCTGCGGTAGCTGGGATAGAGCGTCATCTGCGTGACAGAGTTCATCTCCATCGTCTCGTACTCGAACAACTGGATGCGGTCCGCCAGTTGAAACAACACGCCCTGATACTTGTTGGTCCGGATCCAGCGACGGGTATCCGGATCGCGCAGGACCTCGACGTTCTTGAAATAGCCACGCCCGTCGCGGACCACGATCCGCGCCAGAGACCGGATGATGCTGCCCTTGTTGCCGAAGGAATAGAAGTAGCGGAAATAATAGCCTTCGTAGCGGTCCACAGGGCTGCTGCGGGCCAACAGCGTTTCCAGGTGGAACATCGGCAGTTCCAGCTGCGGCTTGTCCAGCGGCTGGCGGCGCAACCCGATCACCTGGGCAAAGCGGCTTTCGTCCATCAGCATCTCGGATTCCGTCACGCCGATGAAATCGCAGATCCGCCGCATGTTGTGCCGCGACGGGTGAACCTGCCCGTTCAGGTACTTGTTGAATTGCTGCCGGTTGATGCCTATCCGGCGGCAGACCTCGGAAATGGAGCGGTGATAGCTGCAGGCGAGCGTGAGGTTGGAGCTGAAGCTGGACATGCCCCTATCGCATACTGACGCAACTACAGTGTCAAGTCGCGTAAGGTAGCGAAATTGCCTTGCGCGGGGCACTCGCTCATCCTTCGCGTCACAAAAGAGTTGCAAAGACCGTCGGAGCATCGCCCGAAACCGCATGCCCGGCGTTGGGACCCCAACAGGAGCGATCATCTTGACACTCAGCAAAACGACGCGACGCACCTTCATGACCTCTGCCGCGGCCCTTGGCGCGGCGGGGATCTTTCCCGGTGGCGTGGGCATGTTGCGCGCCCAGGAAGGGCGCGTGCTGAACCTGCGGCTGGACGGCGACAACTCGATCCTGGACCCCGGCTACATGGTCGGCGGCACCGAGATCGAGGCGCAGAAACAGTGCCTGCCCTTCCTGGCCGAATACGTCCGCGACGGCGACACCTTCACTTGGCAGCCGACGGCGCATGTGACACGGCTGGAATATGTCGACGACACGCATATCGAGTTTGAGCTGGCACCCGGGCTGGTCTGGTCCGGCGGGCACGGCACGCTCAAGGCCTCGGACGTGGCCTATTCCTATGCCCGGATGAAGGACAGCGAATGGTCGGGCTATTTCGACGCACTGGAAACCGTTGAGGTCACGGGGGAACTGACCGGGACGCTGGTGCTGAACAAGCCTTTTGCGCCCTTCATCATGGTCACGCTATGCCACGGCCCCGGCGCAATCGTCTGCGAGGCGGCGACAGAGGCGGCGGGCGGGCGTTTCACCACGGAATTCCCGGCGGTCTGCGGCCCCTACACCTACAGCGCGACACCTGGTCAGCGCGCGGTGTTCGACCGCAACCCGGAATGGACCGGCACGCCCCCGGGCTTTGACCGCGTGGTCTGCCATGTCATCACCGAGGTACAGGCCGCCGAACTGGCCTACGAGGCAGGCGAGATCGACTGCACCGAACTGGGCCCCGATAGCCTGGCGCGGTATTCGCGGGAAATGCCGGACAACACGGCGATCACCACCGCCGGCCAGCTGCAATACATGTGGATGGGCATGAACACCCAGCACCCCAAGCTGCAGGACCTCAAGGTGCGGCAGGCGATCCAGCACGCGGTGGACGTGGACAGCATCCTGGCCGGCGCCTTCGCGGGCACCTCGGCGCCGTCGCACGGAATCGTCTGCCCCGGTCTTCTGGGCGCGCGGTCAGAGCATGGCTACAGCTATGACCCGGCCAGGGCGCGCGAACTGCTGGCAGAGGCCGGTGTTTCCGGCCTGCAACTGACCCTGCGGACGCTGAACTGGCAGGAACGCCTGCTGACCGCGCAGATCATCCAGGCGAACCTGGCCGCGGTCGGTATCACGGTCAAGATTCTGCCGATGGAAAGCGGCCCGTTCTGGGAAATGGGCATGGAAGAGGCCGGAGACACCTGGGAAGAGCTGGAACTCTGGCTGATGCGCTTTGCCACCGTGCCTGACCCGTATGAAGCCACCCAGTGGTTCATCTCGGAACAGGTCGGCGTCTGGAACTGGGAACGCTGGACCAACGAGGAATTCGACCGCCTCTATGACGAAGGCCTTTCCGAGACCGACACCGCAAAGCGCGAGGCGATCTATTTCCGCATGCAGGAAATCATGGACGAAACCGGCGCCTATGTCTGGATCAACCACGAGCCCGAGACCTATGCCCACCGCACCGACATCGAGGTCGTGGCGGCCCCCTCGGGTGAGCTGAACTACCATCGGTTCCGGCAGGTCTGATCCCGCCCCTTCCGTCGTCCCGCGCCGCGCCCATGTGCGGCGCGGGACACCCGACCGGCCCCAATACCGGAGCGCCTTTCAGCCGTGTTCACCTATCTTCTCAAGCGTCTGGGCCTTGCGGCACTTGTCGTCATGGCGGTGCTTCTGCTGCTGTTTTCCATGCTGCACATGATCCCGGGCAACCCGGCGATCCTGGCCCTGGGCACCCGCGCCTCGCCAGAGGCTATCGCGGAATACTCGGCCCGGATGCACCTGGACAAACCGGTGCTGACGCAGTTCGTCTATTTCCTCGGCAATGCGGTGCAGGGCGACCTGGGGCAGGACGTCTTCTCCAACCGGGCCGTGACCTCGGTGATCGGGGAACGCATCGGCTTTTCTCTGGCGCTGATCTGCACCGGCATGGGCTGGGCCGTGCTGCTGGGGGTGCCGCTGGGCTGCCTTGCCGCGGTGCGCCCGGGGTCCTGGCTGGACCGGGTGACGGGCGTCTTTTCCGTCGGCATGATTGCCGTGCCCTCTTTCCTGGTGTCGATCTGGGCGCTGCTTCTTTTCTCGCTCGAACTGCGCTGGCTTCCCGCCATCGGCGCCGGAGAGCCGGGTGACCTGGCGGATCAATTGAGCCACCTTGTGCTGCCAGCCTTCGCCATCGGCCTGGGCTGGGTCGGCTACCTGGCCCGGATGGTGCGCGCCTCGATGCTGGAAGTGATGGGAGAGCCCTACATCCGGTCCGCCCGCGCCTTTGGGCTGAAGCCGCGCCGCGTGGTGCTGGGCTATGCGCTGCGGGTGGCGATCCTGCCGACCATCACGCTGATCGGCATGGGCTTTGGCGGGCTGATTTCCTCCGCCGTCTTCGCCGAGATCATCTTTGCCCGGCCCGGCGTCGGCAAGATGATCTTTGACGCGGTCTCTGATCGCAACTTTCCCATCGTCCAGGGGGGCGTGCTGGTGGCCACTGGCTTTTACATCCTCGTCGTCCTGATTTCTGACCTTCTCATTGCCTGGCTTGATCCCCGTGTCCGCTCCTCTCTCTGACCCCGCCGCCACCTCCGAAACCCGCGAAAGCGCCAGCCGCGAGCGGCGCGAAAAGCTGTGGCGCTTCCTGACTGACTGGCAGGCGATGGTCGGTCTTGTACTGGTGGTGCTGTTCTTTGCCAGCGCGCTTTTCGCGCCCTGGCTGGCGCCCTACGATCCCAACGCGATGGACATTCCGGCGCGGATGTCCGGGCCGACCTGGGCACATATCGCGGGCACTGACCAACTGGGACGCGATACCTTCTCGCGCATCCTGCACGGCGGACGCGTGGCGCTATATATCTCGGCCATCGGCGTCTCGGCCTCGCTGAGCATCGGCCTGGTGCTGGGCATGATCGCGGGCTACGGGCCGCGCTGGCTGGACAACCTGATGCTGCTGATGTTCGACGCGGTGCGCTCCTTTCCGGCGGTGATCCTGGCGTTGGCCACCGTGGCGCTGACCGGACCCAGCCTGACCGTCGTGCTGGCCATCGTGATCCTGACCACGATCCCCAGCTATGGCCGCGTCGCCCGCACCGCGACTCTGGCGCTGCGCCATACGGAATTCATCCTGGCGGAACGCTCGCTGGGGGCATCGACGCCGCGCATCCTGTTCCAGCACATCATGCCCAACGTGATCGGCCCACTGTTGATCCTGGCGGCGATGGAGGTGCCGGTGGTGGTGTCTATCGAGGCGGGATTGAGCTTTCTGGGCATCGGCGTCCTGCCACCCCAGGCCAGCTGGGGCACCATCCTGAACGAAGGCTACCTGGTGATCCGAGACGCGCCCTGGATGGTGATCGCCGGGGGCATCCCGCTGATCCTGACGACGCTGGGCTTTACCTTCCTGGGCGAGGCGCTGCGCGACGTCTTTGACCCCCGCATGGGCCGTGGCCGGTGAGGGGCCAAGACAGATGACCAACGACATTCTTTTGAACATCGAGGGGCTGACGCTCGACTTCCGCACCAATAGGGGCCGGGTCAAGGCGCTGCGCGACATCAGCTTTCCGGTGCGCAGGGGCCGCATCCTGGGCATCGTCGGCGAAAGCGGATCGGGCAAGAGCACGATCCTGTGGTCCATCCTGGGCCTGTTGGCGGGCAATGCCGAGGTGACGGCGGGCCGTGTCGAATATGGCGCCCGAGACCTGCTGACACTGAATGCCGAGGGGCTGCGCGCCATCCGGGGCGAAGAGATCAGCGTGGTCTTTCAGGATCCGATGACCTCGCAGATCCCGGTGCTGCCTTATGCGCGGCAGATGTCCGACATCCTCTATCGCCGGTCCATGTCCGAGGCGGACAAGCGCAAGGCCGCGGTCGACATGCTGCGCCGCGTGGGCATCCCCGATCCGGACAACCGCGTCGATGCCTACCCGCACCAGTTTTCCGGAGGTATGCGGCAGCGCGCGGGCATCGCCATGTCGATGCTGACCGGGCCGAACCTGCTGCTGGCGGATGAGCCGACCACGGCGCTGGACGTCAC
>NZ_JARAMO010000202.1:0-18783 GCF_028807275.1 Mameliella sp. AT18 | reverse complement strand
CGCCATTGTTCGTCAGGATGCTAGACATAGGTTGTCCTTGCTTTCAAAAGGCGCTTTTGCGCCGGTTTGCATTTGCCGCGAACGGCATCTCTGACGCCTTCTGACGTATGCAGTCCGACCCCTTTGTCGGCCTGCGCCACCCGTCTTGGTGCGCGGCCAACTTGGCCTTTCGAGTCCTAACGTTGCCCTAATCCCTCCGCTGCCGTTTCGGCGGATTTGTCACAAATGCTCAGGCACGTCTTTCCAGGCGTTTCGAGGCCGGTGCATCAATGGTCTGGCGACGCCCCTTGGCATCATAAGTATCGGTCGCCTTGCGCACGCGGTTGAGATCGCCAATTCGCGCGGCAACATTGCGCAGCCCGGCCAGGGCCTGGTCGAACAGTTCCTGATTGCGGCGCAGCCCGTCCTTGATGGGCGCGACCTCCTCGGCCCGTAGCGGCGCATTCTCCAGGTCTTCGGCAAGGCCCTGTTTTTCAGCCATTAGCTCGGCCAGGCGATCGAAATCACCTTCAAGCAAGGCCTTCCGCTCGGCCTCGAGCAGGGATTTCAGGCGGTTCGTCAGCGTCTGGTCAGTCATCGATTCTCTCCTTCAGGGCATGGAACAGCGATTCGGCCAGTCCGATTCCGCCGCCTTCGGTCATTTGCCGGGCCTGTTCCAGGCGCATGAAAGAGGCGAACTGGTTTTCACCTGCGCCCCCGCCGAACGCCTCCGGCGCCTCGCCCAGTTTTGCGGATTTCAGCATTTCGGCCAGGAAGTTCACCTCCAGCTCTTTGGCGGCTTCGCGCAGGGCGCGATCCTGCGGTGTTGCAGTGGTTGCGGCTGTTATGGGAATTTCCATCTGGTTTGTCTCCAATTCGACTCGCTCTTCGTGATTTGGCCAGATCGCGGTAAAGAAGTGGTAAGGAGCTTCGCCCTAGTGTGCCCCCGTGGAAGAATTCCCGGAGCACTCATGCTGAGCCAATTGACTAGCCTGCTGGGCATTGCCCCGACGAAATCCGTTCCGGAGGCCCGCAAGGATGCGCGGCCCGACGCCGATTTCGCCAGCATTTTCGCCGAGTCAGAGGATGACACGCAGAGCTATCAGCCAGATCCTGGGTCTCTCCCGGATGCGGACGAGGTTGCTCCTGCTGATCCCCTGAACGATCCGGATGCTATTGCTGCGCCGATCGGTGATCCGGACGAAGGAACGGATTTGGTCGATGACCTCGATCTTTTGCACGGCGGTTCGGACGAACCGAGGGAGATCGATCCTGCGGACCGACGGTTTGACCCGGATCCGGGAGAAAAGCCGGATGAGGTGACTGATCCCAAGGGAGCCGCCTTCGCCGATCATCAATCGGCCGAACCCTCGAAACAATGGGATGGTTGGCTGCAACGCCTAGAGGACTCGCGACCGAAACGCGACCATCCCGACGGCCAGCCCATGGTCGACCGCGACGCCGATCAGGTGACTGGCCCCGGGTCCCTTGCGCCAAGGGACTGGCGCAAGACCGATAGCTGGATCAACGGGATTGACTCGAAGAACCATCTTTCTGCGGCTGAGGCTACGTTTGCAGAGAACACGTCTTCCGTCGCTGTTCCAATGCGTGGCCTGCTTGGCGCTGAGGCGCAACCTGTCGAGCGGTCTGAGGTCTTTCAAGTCATTGATACAGAGATAAAAACTGCCGATCCTGGGGGGCGGGATCACCGCGCAAGTTATTCGGTCACACCAGTCATTCCGCATGGTGAAACGCACGCCGGCGCCGTTGACCGACTGCGTACCAACCCCGGATCACCCGCCCCCCTGACCAGCGGCACCCCGGCGAAACCTTTAGAAGGAACTGATCCGGGCCTGCCGGACATACCGGTTTTTCGTTTCGGCCTGTCGCAGCCGGCCCAAGAGCACACCTGGCCCCGACCGGCCGAGCCGCCGGTATCCCGTCTGGAACAGGTGGTGATGCCCGCCGGACAAGGTCTGCCGACGGGGCCGGCTTCATTGGGCTCGCCTGCATTGGCTCCCAAGAACGCAGTAGCCGGGGCGGTTCAGCCACGGAACAAGCCAGTTTCTCCTATGCGGAGTGAACTGGCCCAAGGGTCTGCGTCTGACCAGATTCATCGGATCGACACTGAACTGCGCGCGCCAGCAGGCGTGCAAGTGACATCCGGCATGAACAGGCGTGATCCGCGTGATGCGTTGCATCGATTCACTGACGATCTCGCGTTGGCGGCGAAACCCGGCACAGAGTCCCCTGCCAAACTGGGGCTGGTCGATCAGACAGGAAATTCGCAGGGGATCGAAGAAAAGCAGGTGCCGCTGGCGACGCTGAAAGGTCGTCATGGCAACCTTGATTTGAACCCCGACGTGTTCCGCACGAGCGTCAAGCCAACAGGGGTTTCTGCCGCTGCGGAAGGCGGGCCCGTTCCGGCTGGCGTGCGGGGTTTCGAACCGGCGATCGGGCCTGCACAACGAGTCCTGGATGGCGAAGTACCTCCCATGCCGCGAAGGACGGAGTCAGACCCATCGGCGCGTGTCGAGCTTGGCGCCACGGCCAGGGTAATGGCACGGCCCGGCATCGGGGCAGAGCCCGTCGTACAACCCTTGGAGGCAGAACGCGCCGAAAGTTTGAAACATAGTCTTCGACGTGGCGATCCGAATCCGGCGCCGGGTCTCGATGGCGTCATCGCCGACAACACGACTGTGGCGCCTAGCAGAGGGTCTTCAGGATCGGCAAATGTCGCCCCGATTGCACCCGGTGGCGCGACTCCGGCCCTGGCGGGCCTCCCGGTGCCGGGCACGGCGGCGCGCGTGACGTCTCCGTTCATCGATGATCTCGCCGAAGATCTCTTGCGCCTCGACAGCCAGCCCGCGGGCGCGGCACCCGGGGGCCAGTCTGCACCGGTCCAGACGGCAACGATGCCGCAGGTCATGCACAGAACGGATACTGCGTCGATTCTTCGGCAGGTGTCGGATGGCATGGCACGCCTGGGTGAGGGCTCGGTAGAGATCCGGCTTTCACCCGAGGAACTTGGACAGGTGCGCATGCAGATGGTGCCGTCCGACAATGGCATGACGGTGCATATCACCGCCGACCGCCCCGAAACGCTTGATCTCATGCGGCGTCATATCGACCAGCTTGCGCGCGACTTGGCCGATGCCGGGTACGAAAGTGCCTCGTTCAGTTTTGGCGAAGGTGGAGAGGATGGTGAAGAGCCAACCGCGCACAATGATCACGCCGAAACGATGCCGCGGGACGACACGGCGGCCAATGCGCCACCCAAAACCGAACCTGCTTCGGACGGACTTGACCTCAGATTCTAGGACAGACCATGACAGAAATCTCATCGCCACCGCCGCTCTACAGCAGCGCCCCGTCGTCCTCTGCCAAGGGGATGGATGACAAGGGTGTCCTCAGCTCGGACTTTGACACCTTTCTCAAGATGCTGACCGTCCAGGTCCAGAACCAGGACCCTCTGAACCCCGTGGACTCGACGGATTATGCGACTCAGCTTGCGACGTTTTCCTCGGTAGAACAACAGGTTCTCACAAATGACCTGTTGCGGGAGGTCAGCGCCTCGCTGACCGGGAATGCCCTGCAGGAACTCAGCAGCTGGATCGGGATGGAGGCCCTGGTCCGAGCGCCAGTCCTGTTTACCGGAACACCGATCGCGGTCCGACCCGAGTTCGCGGAGGACGCGGATGCGGCGACGCTGGTGGTCAGGGATGGAAATGGCGATGCCATCCAGAGGTTCGACCTCGACCTGTCGCAGGACGAGGTCTACTGGACCGGGACCGACGACACCGGCGCGGCCCTGCCGGCGGGCATCTACAAGTTCGAGGTGGAAAGCTACAAGGACGAGGCCAAGCTCGATACCATCGTGGCCCAGGCCTACAGCCGGGTGGCTGAGGTGAGGCAGGATGGTGAAACGCTTGTTCTTCGCATGGCGGATGGTACAGAACTTGACCCCGGGCAGATCGACGGATTGCGCGCGCCGATGAATTGACAGACGCCCTGATGGCGTCGGTTCAGCGCCGCATGGAAGACTGTTGCACTGCGACGGGCCAAGACAGTTCTCGGCCGTCTGCATGTGAATTGGGCGGTCTTTACGGCAACATCTGGCGAATCATCGCCGATCCGGGAAGTCGCCGACTATGCTGACTGTACGACAAAACCAACCACCTGAAAAAAATCAGAAAATTGTGGCGTTGATGGAAAGATGAGGTTAAGCTCAAACCAGTCGCAACGAGGCCGCTTCAGGCTGTTGTTGCTGATTTGACGCGCATTTACGCAAGTGCAGCAATGATTTCAGGTTCGTCGGTTATTTGTCATTTGAACGCGAAACGGTTTGTGTGTACGTTCACTCGTGTCGGGCGCGACGCGTCCAAGCCTGTACAGATTTGGAGAGAAACATGAAAAAGCTTTCGATCATTGCTGCATCTGCAGCGATCGCAGCTGCAGCAGCCGCCCCGGTGGCCGCTCAGGAAAACACCCAAGACCCGTTCGTTTCCTCGGCTGGCGACGATGTTATGCCGCTCGTCGTGATCGGCGGCATTGCAGCTATCATCGCCATTGCTTCGGCTTCGGGCACCGACTGATTTCGTCGGACAGAGTTTCATGGAAAACGGCGGCCTTTGGGCCGCCGTTTTTCTTTTCCGGGTCTTTCTGGTCGATGCGGCGTCGGTCCACGCCCAACCGGTAGCCAAAGTCAGCCGAGCAACGTCCAGCTCAGAACCGCTGCAGCGCCGATCAGGACGCCGATCCCGGTCCAGCCAAGGCGTGAGGGCCAGGGATTTCGTGCCGGGGTGGCTTCGGGCTGTGATTGCCGGATAAGGGCGGCCTCTACCAGTGTAGGCAACCTTGGGCCGAAGCGGGCCATGACCAAGGCAGTTTTCCACAGATCCTTGGCCGCGGCCCGCGGGCCGATCGACTTCTTGATGTAGGCCTCGACAACCGGCTGCGCGACCTTCCAGATGTTCATGCGCGGGTCGAGCGAGCGCGCCACACCCTCGACCACCACCATCGTCCGCTGCAGGAGGATCAACTCGGTTCGGGTTTCCATTCCGAACCGCTCTGTCACCTCAAACAGGTAGGCCAGCAGCTTGCCCATCGAGATGCGCGTCGCGTCCATCCCGAAGATCGGCTCTCCGACCGCGCGCAGGGCGCGGGCGAATTCATCCACGTCGCGATCCGCGGGGACATAGCCGGCCTCGAAATGGACCTCGGCAACGCGCAGGTAATCGCGCTGGATAAAGCCGAAGAGGATCTCGGCGTAAACCCGGCGTGTATATTCATCGATATGCCCCATGATGCCGAAGTCATAGGCAATGATGTCCCCGTTCGCCGCGACCTTGAGATTCCCCTGATGCATGTCGGCGTGAAAGAACCCGTCGCGCAAGGCGTGGTTCAGGAACAGCTGCAACACTCGTTCCGACAGGTTCACCCGGTTGTGTCCGGCGGCGTCCAGCGCGTCGTTGTCGCCCAGTGCCACGCCCTCGACCCAGCCCATCGTCATCACACGGCGTCCGGACCAGGCCCATTTGACCTCGGGCAGGGCAAAGCCCTCGTCATCCTTTGTATTGGCCTCGAACTCGCTGGCCGCCGCGGATTCCAGGCGCAGGTCCAGCTCGCCCATGACCACGCCCTCGAAATGGGCGATCACGTCCGTCGGCCGCAGGCGCCGCGAGGCGGGCGAGAGCAACTCGATCATGTTGGCGGCAAAGTAGAAGGCGTCGATGTCCTTGCGAAAGGCGCGTTCGATCCCCGGCCGCAGCACCTTGACGGCCACGGTTTCGCCAGTGTCTGCCAGCGTCGCCTTGTGCACCTGCGCGATCGAGGCGGCGGCGACGGGTTCGCTGAAGGCAGAGAAAATTTCGTCGACCGGCAGACCCAGCTCTGCTTCGACCTGCGTCTTGGCGGCCTCGACGGGGAAGGGGGGCAGCTTGTCCTGAAGAACGCGCAGCTCTTGTGCCATCTCGTCGCCGACCACGTCGGGCCGGGTCGACAGGATCTGGCCGAACTTGATGTAGGCGGGACCCAGCGCGGTCAGCGCGCGGACCACCGGGGGCATCGTCGGATCGCCCTCGTCGCCCAGCCAGCGGAAAGGCCGCCCAAGAACGCGGGCGGCCACGCGCAGCGGCGCGGGGGCCTCCAGCGCGTCAAGAACGGCCCGCATCGCGCCGGTGCGTTCCAGGGTGGCGCCGGTGCGGATCAGGCGCCAAATGTTGTGGGGGCCGCGCACCTCAGATTTTCCAGCCGGAGTGCAGACAAGCGACACCCATCGTCAGGTTGCGGTACTTGGCATTCTCGAATCCCGCAGCCTTGACCATGTCGAGAAAGGTATCCTGGTCGGGAAAGCGGCGGATCGATTCCACCAGGTACTGATAGCTGTCGCGATCCTGCGCGATCATTTGGCCCATGCGCGGGATGATGTTGAACGAGTACAAGTCATAGGCCCATTGCATCAGGTCGTTGGGAATCTGGGAAAATTCCAGCACCATCAGCCGTCCGCCGGGCTTCAGCACGCGGAAAGCCTCGTTCAGGGCCTCTTGCGGGCGGGTCACGTTCCGGATGCCGAAAGAGATCGTGTAGACGTCGAATGTGTTGTCGGAAAAGGGCAGGGCCATCGCGTCGCCCACCACCCAGTCGAGCGAATCGACCATCGCCTCGGCCTCGGCCCGCTTGCGGCCCTCGACCAGCATGGGTTCGGTCAGATCCAGCACCGTGGCATGTCCGCTGCCGGCGCGTTTCAGGAACCGAAAGGAGATGTCCCCGGTCCCGCCGGCCACGTCCAGCAGACGTTGGCCCGGACGCGGAGCCAGCCAATCCATCATCGCATCTTTCCAGATCCGGTGGATGCCAAAGGACATGGCGTCGTTCATCACGTCATACTTGGAGGCAACAGAGCTGAAGACCCCCTGGACCCGTCCGGCCTTCTCGCTTTCGGGCACCTCGGCATATCCGAAATGCGTCGTTTTTCCGGTCTCTTCGCTCATGGCCCTTGCCGTCCTCGATTGCATTGCTTTCTTATAGGGCGCCGCCGGGGCGATACAACGCGAAGGACCATGCCCGATGCCCGAATTGCCCGAAGTCGAGACAGTCCGTCGCGGGCTGGCCCCGGTCATGGAGGGGCAGGTGATCGCACAGGCTCGCGTCAACCGCCCCGATCTGCGCTGGCCCTTCCCCGAGAACATGGCGGACCGGCTGACCGGCACCCGGGTCGAACGCTTGCGACGCCGGTCAAAATACATCCTCGCGGACTTGTCGAGCGGTGAGACGTTGCTGATTCACCTGGGCATGTCGGGGCGGATGCTGGTTTCGGGCGATCCGCTGGGTACATTTGTGCATGACCACCCGGCGCCCGAGAAACACGATCACGTCGTGTTGGACATGGGACAGGGCGCGCGTGTCACCTTCAACGATCCACGCCGCTTCGGGGCGATGGACCTGATGGACACCGCAGAGGCAGAGCGGCACCCGTTGCTGGTCAGCCTCGGCCCCGAACCGCTGGGCAACGGGTTCAGCGAATCCTACCTGACGGGGATGCTGAAGGGGCGCAGGACGCCGATCAAATCGGCCCTGCTCGATCAGAAAATCATCGCCGGATTGGGCAATATTTACGTTTGCGAGGCTCTCTACCGGGCCCGCATCCACCCGGCACGCAAGGTCAACCGGATCTCCGAAGCGCGGCTAGGAGCGCTGGTTCCGATCATCCGCGAGGTGCTGCAGGATGCCATCGCCGCAGGTGGGTCGTCCCTGCGGGATTTTCGCCAAGCTGATGGAGAACTTGGATATTTCCAGCACAGTTTCGATGTTTACGGGCGTGAGGGTGCGCCCTGCCGCAGCGAGGGCTGCGCCGATACGGTGCGCCGGATCGTGCAGTCGGGGCGGTCGTCCTTCTATTGTGCAAGCTGTCAAAGATAACTTGAACCATGTGAATGAAATGCTAAGGCTTGGCCCTTGACGGAACCGGACGGAGCCCAAACACATGGCCTATGAGACGATCATCGTCGAAATAGAAGACCACGTCGCCACCATCAAACTGAACCGCCCCGATGCCATGAATGCGCTCAACTCTCACCTGCTGGGAGAGTTGTCCGAGGCGCTGGCCGAGGCGGACAAGAACGACAAGGTGCGCTGCATCATCATCACCGGCTCGGCCAAGGCCTTTGCCGCCGGTGCCGACATCAAGGAGATGTCGGAGAAAAGCTACGTCGAGATGTTCCTGTCGGACTTCTTCGGCCGCGAGGGCAACGCGATCACTTCGACCCGCAAGCCGATCATCGCGGCCGTTGCGGGCTATGCCCTGGGCGGTGGCTGCGAGCTGGCCATGATGTGTGATTTCATCATTGCCGCCGACAATGCCAAGTTCGGCCAGCCCGAAATCAACCTGGGCGTCATGCCCGGCCTGGGCGGTACCCAGCGCCTGACGCGCTTTATCGGGAAGTCCAAGGCGATGGACATGAACCTGACCGGGCGCTTCATGGATGCCGAAGAGGCAGAGCGCGCCGGGCTGGTCAGCCGGGTTGTCCCCGCCAAGCAGCTGATGGAAGAGACTCGCAGCGCGGCCGAGAAAATCGCCGAAAAGTCGATGATCTCTGCCATCGCCTGCAAGGAATCGGTGAACCGGGCCTACGAGACGACACTCTCCGAAGGCCTGCTCTTCGAACGTCGCCTCTTTCACGCGCTGTTCGCGACTGACGACCAGTCCGAGGGCATGGCCGCCTTCGCTGAAAAGCGTACCGCGCAGTTCCGCGACCGCTGAGTCGCGCGCTGCCCGATTCCCCCGGGAAACGGGCAGCCGGGAAGAAAGACCTTGCCCGATGATGGGCGCTCTTGTATAGGCGCCCGTCATACATGCGCGTGATGCCCGCTTTGGCAAGAATCGGTTCGGCACGGGATGCCGTTCGTCGGCGTTGCGCAATTCTTGAACACATCATCGTCGGCAGACGACAACAGCAGGATCGATCACATGGCAAACACGCCCCAGGCCAAGAAACGCGCCCGTCAGAACGAAAAACGCTTCGCCGTGAACAAGGCGCGTCGCTCGCGCATCCGCACCTATCTGCGCAAGGTCGAAGAGGCCATCGCATCGGGTGATCGCGACGCCGCAACCGCCGCCCTGAAAGCCGCCCAGCCCGAGCTGATGCGCGGTGTGACCAAGGGTGTTTTCCACAAGAACACTGCCTCGCGGAAGATTTCGCGCCTCGCATCGCGGGTCAAGGCACTGGGCTGAGCCCAATCACCATCTGGTATGCCAATGAAAGGACGCCACTATATGTGGCGTCCTTTTTGCGTCTATAACCATTTGATCACACACGGGATTCTTTTCGGCGAAAGACCGAGTCAAGCTGTAGTTTCGGTTGCCGGTTCTTCACGAAGATTGCTAATTTCAGCAGGCGAGCACGACTCGCAGGGGGGACAAGGCTGCCGGTTGCACTGCGCCGATTGGGGTGTGTGCAAACCTGTTTGTCAGGGCGTTGGGTCGCTTCTGTCAAACGATCGGGGAAAATCCCCGGCCGTGTCCAAGGAATAGACATTGCGGGTCGCTGCACAGCGCGCCGAACGGGACTGCCGGGGCGTTTTTGCGACCGAAACCAGGGGTCACTCCCTCACCTTTGCGTCTGCGCAAGGGACGGTTTCGCTGTTCCTCCTGCAAGCAAGCCCGCCGCCGACAGGCGTTCGGTGTGGGGATCGAGGAACGAGGACAAAACGGCAGATGACCGAAGAGCAATGGGGGGTCTTGCAGGACCAGATCTGCAAGGCTATCGGGCAAAACAATCATAAGACATGGATCGTACCGCTGCGTTTCGCGGGGTCGACCCCCGAAGGAACGGTGACGCTGCAGGCGCCCACCAATTTCTTCAGCACCTATGTCACGCAGAATTACGGCGACCAGCTGTTGGAGCACATCATGTCGGTGTCGCCCCGCGTGCGTCGTCTGGACATCAAGGTGGCCTCGGCGATGACCGAGACCGAGACGCGTGCCGTTGCGCAACAGGCGCCCGCCAATGCCGAGCCGGCTGCCGCGCCTCAGCCCGCGGCCCGTGGGCATCTGCCCGGCGCGCCTCTGGATGCGCGTTTCACCTTTGACACCTTTGTTGTCGGCAAGCCGAACGAGCTGGCCCATGCCGCGGCCAAGCGCGTGTCCGAAGGCGGCCCGGTCACCTTCAACCCGCTGTTCCTATATGGTGGTGTCGGCCTTGGTAAGACGCACCTCATGCACGCGATTGCGCATGAGCTGACCCAGCGCAATCCGCACCTGGCCGTTCTATATCTTTCGGCGGAACAGTTCATGTACCGCTTCGTGCAGGCCCTGCGCGAACGCAAGATGATGGACTTCAAGGAGATGTTCCGCTCGGTCGACGTGCTGATGGTTGACGACGTTCAGTTCATCGCCGGCAAGGATTCGACCCAGGAAGAGTTCTTTCACACCTTCAATGCGCTGGTGGACCAGAACAAGCAGATCATCATCTCGGCCGACCGTGCCCCGGATGAGATCAAGGACCTGGAAAACCGCATTCGCTCGCGCCTGCAGTCCGGCCTTGTCGTGGATCTGCATCCGACGGACTACGAACTGCGCCTTGGTATCCTGCAAAGCAAGGTCGAAGGTTATCGCGCCATGCACCCGGACCTGGTGATCGACGATGGCGTTCTCGAATTCCTCGCCCACCGGATCAGCACCAACGTCCGCGTGCTCGAAGGTGCCCTGACCCGCCTGTTCGCCTTTGCCAGCCTTGTCGGCAAGCCGATCAACATGGACCTTGTGCAGGACAGCCTGGCTGATGTGCTGCGGGCCTCCGAACGCAAGATTTCGATCGACGAGATCCAGCGCAAGGTGGCCGAGCATTACAACATTCGCCTCAGCGACATGATCGGCCCCAAACGGGTGCGCAACTTTGCCCGTCCGCGGCAGGTGGCCATGTATCTCTGCAAGCAGCTGACCTCGCGGTCGCTGCCGGAAATCGGCCGCCGGTTCGGTGGGCGCGACCACACCACGGTGATGCATGGCGTCAAGCGGATCGAAGAGCTGCGCCTGCAGGATGGACAGATCGACGAGGACGTCGAGATGCTGCGCCGGGCGCTCGAAGCCTGACAGGCTGTGGAAAAAATGCGGCGCGCCGGAACTGGTGCGCCGCAACGCCTTGACGCCTAGGCAAAAGCGCAAGACAAATCGTGAAAACCGACTTGGAGTGCGGGCCGGCGCAGGCTAGGCTGCGCCCCCGGGCGTTGCGGAGAGGGTAGGGCGATGAAATTCAGCATGGAACGGGCGGCGCTCTTGCGCGCGGTCGCGCAAGCGCAATCGGTCGTGGAGCGGCGCAACACGATCCCGATCCTGGCCAACGTCCTGATCGAGGCCGAGGGCGAAAACGTCACCTTCCGCGCCACCGATCTGGACATCGAAGTGCTGGACCGTGCCGTGGCGCAGGTCGAAAAGGCCGGGGGCACCACGGTTTCCGCCGTGACGCTGCACGAAATCGTCCGCAAACTGCCCGATGGGGCGCTTGTGACACTGGCTGCCGACCCGGGTTCGGGCCGCCTGTCGGTCTCTGCGGGACGGTCGCATTTCTCGCTGGCAACCCTGCCCAAGGAAGATTTCCCGGTCATGGCGACCTCGGAATACGACTGCAATTTTTCGGCCAAGGCCGAGGTGCTGCGTCGTCTCTTCGACAAGTCGAAATTTGCCATTTCGACCGAAGAAACCCGCTATTATCTGAACGGTGTCTACATGCATGTCGCGGACACGGCGGACGGCAAATCGCTGCGCTGTGTCGCGACCGATGGCCACCGCCTGGCCCGGATCGACGCGCCGCTGCCCTCTGGTGCCGAAGAGATGCCGGGCGTCATCGTCCCGCGCAAGACCGTGGGCGAGCTGCGCAAGCTGCTGGACCAGGACGACATGGACATCGCCGTGTCGGTTTCGGAAACCAAGGTCCGGTTCGCGACGCCCGACATCACCCTGACGTCCAAGGTGATCGACGGCACCTTCCCGGATTACACCCGGGTGATTCCCAGCGGCAACACCCGCCAGCTGGAGGTGGACGCGACCGAGTTCGCCAAGGCCGTGGATCGTGTGGCCACCGTGTCTTCGGAACGTTCGCGCGCGGTCAAGATGCAGCTGGACGAGGATCGGCTGATCCTTTCCGTGAATGCGCCCGACAGCGGTGCGGCCGAGGAAGAACTGGCCGTGTCCTATGGTGATGAGCGGCTGGAAATCGGGTTCAACGCCAAGTACCTGCTGGAAATCGCCAGCCAGGTGGACCGCGAGAATGCCGTGTTCCTTTTCAACTCCTCCGGCGACCCGACCCTGATGCGCGAAGGCGGCGACGAAAGCGCGGTTTACGTCGTCATGCCGATGCGGGTCTGACGAGAGACGATTTTTCGCCGAAAAATCGTCTCGTCTCATGCCGCTCGCCCTGACCCAGCTGACCCTGTCGCATTTCCGCTCGCACCGCATGGCGCGGGTGGCGGTGGATCCGCGTCCGGTGGTGATCTTTGGCCCGAACGGCGCGGGAAAGACCAACCTGATCGAGGCGGTTTCGCTGTTCTCTCCCGGGCGCGGGATGCGCCGGGCTTCGGCGGCGGAAATGGCGCGGCGACCCGAAAGCCTGGGGTGGAAGATTTCCGGGCAGTTGACCGGCCCGGAAGGCCAGCACGAGATTACCTTTACCTCGGAAAACGGCGGCGCGCGGCAGGTCACGATCAACGACAAGTCCGCCAGCCAGATCGCGTTGGGCCGGATCGCCCGCACCGTCTGGCTGATCCCGGCGATGGACCGGCTTTGGATCGAGGGGGCCGAGGGGCGGCGGCGGTTTCTCGACCGGCTTACGCTGTCTTTCTATCCCGATCATGCGCAGGCGTCTCTGGACTATGAAAAGGCCATGCGCGAACGCAACCGCCTGCTCAAGGAAGAGGTGCGCGATCCGCACTGGTACATTGCGCTCGAATCCCAGATGGCCCGCGCAGGGGCTTTGCTGACGTCCAACCGGCAAGAGGCCCTGGCCCGGTTGCAGGCGGCCCAGGCCGAGGCAGAGACCGCCTTTCCCGCCGCCGACCTGGAGTTGGTGCAATCCGAGGGCAGCCTGCCGCAGACAGAGGCCGACTTGCGCGATGCCCTGGCCGAAAGCCGGTTCCGCGACATGTCTGCGGGGCGCGCTCTGGTCGGCCCCCATCGCAGTGACCTTTACGGTGTGTTTGCGGCCAAGGGCGTGCCCGCGTCGGAATGTTCCACCGGTGAGCAAAAGGCCCTGTTGATCTCGCTGATCCTGTCCAATGCACGGGCTCTGGCGCAGGATTTCGGAGCCGCGCCGATCCTTTTGCTGGACGAGGTCGCGGCGCATCTGGACGCGGCCCGTCGCGCCGCGCTTTATGACGAAATCTGCGGGCTGGGCGCACAGGCCTGGATGACCGGCACCGGGCCGGAACTCTTTGCCGAGCTGGGTGACCGCGCGCAGCATTTCGAGGTCACGGATGAGAGGGGTGAAAGCCTGGTGCGGCGCCGTGATTGAGGTTACCGCGGAACATGCGCTGACCGGAGAGGACGAGGCGCAGATCGCCGCGTTGCTCCGCGCCTCTTTCCCGACGGATTTTGGCGGACGCAGCTTTTTTCAGCAGCGGCCTCACCTGCGGGTCGTCTGGCGCGATGGCATGATCCTGGGCCATGTCGCCCTGTTCTACCGAGCCATACGCGTCGATGGGCAGCTGATCGACGTCATCGGATTGGGGGATGTCGCAACGGCCCCGGAGGCGCGCGGACGGGGCATTGCAACCTCCCTGCTGGACCGCGTCCTCGCCATCGGCAAGGACAGCAACGCCCAATTCGCGCTGCTCTTCGGGGAACGCAGGCTTTATGACCGGGCCGGGTTCCGTCTTGCCGCGAACACGTACATCCGCATCGACATGACCGGCGCCCGGACCGGCGATGTCGCCCGGGTCCAAAGCCGATTTCTGCGCGTTCTTCCGCTGACCGGCGCGCTTTGGTCCGATCGCGCAGAGCTCGACCTGCTGGGACCGCTGTTCTGACGGTCGAAATCCTGTAGAAGTTGCGGGATACCCCTGCCGGAGACCCCCATGATCGACCCGGTCGATGCCAAGATGAAGGCCCTGATCCGAGCCAAGCTGGACGAGATCGCCCGCGAAGAGGCGGTGCACATCCTGCTTGCGGTGGAAAGCGGGTCGCGCGCCTGGGGCTTTCATTCGCCCGACAGCGATTACGACGTACGGTTCATCTATGCGCGCCCGATCGACTGGCACCTGAAACTGGGCAAGAAACGCGACGTGATCGAACGGCCCATCGACGATGAGCTGGACATCTCGGGTTGGGAGCTGTCCAAGGCGCTGACGCTGGCGCTGGGGTCCAACGCGGTCATTGCCGAATGGTTGCAATCCCCGGTGGTCTACGGGGCGGATGATGAGGCCGTGCAGCGCCTGTCGGATTTCGCGGCCCAGGCCCTGGACCGGAAATCGGTCAGTTGGCACTACCTGTCGCTCTTGCGGCAACAGGAGGCGCGCTTGATCGGCCCGGACGGACGGCCGCGGCTCAAGCGATTCTTCTACATTCTGCGCCCGGCCCTGGCCCTGCGCTGGATGCGGCTGACCGGGAAACCCATGCCGCCGATGGACATGGCGCGCCTCCGTGCGGGCTGTGATCTGGACCGCGAGACCGAGGCCGCAATAGATGATCTGATCGTCGAGAAGATGGCCGCGCCCGAAAGCGCCACCTCCCACGATCCGGACCCGCGCCTGACCGATCTGATCGCCGCGGAAACCGGCATGGCGGAGCAATGGCTGGCCTCCGCGAGTAGCGCTGAAAAACGCCCGCTGCACTCGACGGCAGACGCGCTGCACCGGGATCTGACGCTGTCACGATTCCCCCTTTAGGGGATTACCAAATATTGTGTCCGTCGCGTGACAATCCCCCGCTAAACCTCTATAACTTGGGCCAAAATAACAAAGGATCAGGCGATGTCCGACCAGCCCGCGGCGCCGAGTGAGTACGGCGCCGATTCCATTAAGGTTCTCAAAGGCTTGGAGGCGGTGCGCAAACGCCCCGGCATGTATATCGGTGACACCGATGACGGCTCGGGCCTGCACCACATGGTCTACGAGGTGGTGGACAACGGCATCGACGAGGCGCTGGCCAAACATGCCGACTATGTCCATGTGAAAATCCATGCCGACAGCAGCGTGTCGGTGCGGGACAACGGGCGCGGGATTCCCGTCGACATCCACTCGGAAGAGGGGGTTTCGGCGGCCGAGGTCATCATGACCCAGCTGCACGCCGGCGGGAAGTTCGACCAGAACTCCTACAAGGTGTCGGGCGGTCTGCACGGCGTCGGCGTTTCGGTCGTCAACGCGTTGTCCGTCTGGCTGGAGCTGCGCATCTGGCGCAACGGCAAGGAGCATTTTGCCAAGTTCGAGCACGGCGAGACCAGCGAACACCTGCGCGTCGTCGGCGATGCCGAGGGCGAGACCGGGACCGAGGTCCGCTTCCTGGCCTCTACCGACACGTTTTCCAACCTCGATTACAGTTTCGAGACCCTGGAAAAGCGCCTGCGCGAACTGGCTTTCCTGAACTCCGGCGTGCGTATCATCCTGGAAGATGAGCGCCCCGCCGAACCGATCAAGACCGAGCTGCACTACGAGGGTGGCGTGCGCGAGTTCGTCAAGTATCTCGACCGGTCCAAGCAGGCCGTGATGACAGAGCCGGTCTACATGGAAGGTGAAAAGGACGGCATCGGGGTCGAGGTCGCGATGTGGTGGAACGACAGCTACCACGAGACGGTGCTACCCTTCACCAACAACATCCCGCAACGGGACGGCGGCACGCACCTGGCCGGGTTCCGTGGCGCGCTGACCCGCACAATCCAGAAATACGCCCAGGAGTCGGGCATCGCGAAGCGCGAGAAGGTGAATTTCACCGGCGACGACGCCCGCGAAGGGCTGACCGCGGTGCTGTCGGTCAAGGTGCCGGATCCCAAGTTCAGCTCGCAAACCAAGGACAAGCTGGTCAGCTCCGAAGTGCGCCCGGCGGTCGAGGGGCTGATGAACGAGAAACTGGCCGAATGGTTCGAAGAGAACCCGCAGCAGGCCAAGCAGATCGTCGGCAAGATCATCGAGGCCGCGCTGGCCCGAGAGGCGGCGCGCAAGGCCCGAGAGTTGACCCGGCGCAAGACCGCGATGGACGTTAGCTTCAACGCGGCCAAGCTGAAGGACTGTTCCGAAAAGGATGCCTCCAAGACCGAACTGTTCCTGGTTGAGGGGGATTCAGCCGGTGGATCGGCACAGACCGGGCGCGACCGGCGCAACCAGGCCATCCTGCCCCTGCGCGGCAAGATCCTGAACGTGGAACGCGCGCGCTTCGACCGGATGCTGGGCAGCCAGGAGATCGGCAACCTCGTGATGGCCTTGGGCACCGGGATCGGGCGGGATGAGTTCGACGTCTCGAAGCTGCGCTACCACAAGATCATCATCATGACCGACGCCGACGTCGATGGCGCGCATATCCGGACGCTGTTGCTGACCTTCTTCTACCGGCAGATGCCGGAGCTTATCGAGGGCGGATACCTCTACATCGCGCAGCCGCCCCTGTACAAGGTCGCGCGCGGCAAGTCCGAGGTCTATCTCAAGGACCAGACCGCGCTGGACGACTACCTGATCCAGCAGGGGATCGAGAATGCCCAGCTGAACCTCAGTTCGGGCGAGGTGATCGTGGGCCAGGACCTTGTCCGCGTGGTCGAGGAAGCACGCCAGCTGAAGCGCGTGCTGGATGCCTTTCCCACCCATTACCCGCGCCATATCCTGGAACAGGCCGCCATCGCAGGCGCCTTTGTCCCGGGCGCCGTGGATGCCGACCTGCAAGGCGTGGCCGACAAGGTCGCTGCCCGGCTGGACCTGATCGCGCTGGAATACGAACGTGGCTGGAACGGTCGGATCACCCAGGACAAGGGCATTCGCCTGGCCCGTATCCTACGCGGTGTCGAGGAGGTCCGCACGCTGGACGGCCCGATGCTGCGCTCTGGCGAGGCGCGCAAGACCGGCAGCTTTACCGAGAGCCTCCAGCACATCTATGGCACACCGTCCACGCTGGAACGCAAGGATCGCCGCCAGTTGATCCACGGACCGCTCGACCTGCTCAAGGCCATCCTTGACGAGGGCGAAAAGGGCCTGACCCTGCAGCGTTACAAGGGTCTGGGGGAAATGAACCCTGATCAGTTGTGGGAAACCACGCTGGATCCGGATGCACGGACGCTGTTGCAGGTCACGATCGACGACATGGCCGAGGCGGACGACCTGTTCACCAAACTGATGGGTGATGTCGTGGAGCCGCGCCGAGAGTTCATTCAGCAAAACGCTCTGACGGTCGAGAACCTCGATTTCTGAGGTTTCCTTGGCTCCGGACCGGGGAATCACCCTGGTCCGGAGCAATGCTCAAACCCATAAACGACCAAAAATGAACATTTTGTTCAAACTGGACCATCCACGAGACGACGAACCCTATGATTATTGGCTTTGTAAAGCCTTGTAGCAACCGGTTTTGCCTATAAAACAGCTAATTGTGGGGCAACCGTGCATCTTTAACGTGGCCGGGATCACAACACGGATCCGCACAGGAGAGCCACGAAATGACCCGTTCACAGTTCAACCGCCGCACATTCCTGGGGGCATCCGCAGCCGGCATGGCCTATCTGTCGGCCGGAGGACCGGCGGCGGCTCAGGACCGGACGTTCCGGTTTATCACGCCCTTCAGCTTTTCCTTGTCCTTCGCCTCTGTGCTCTACGGTGACGCGGCCGGGTATTATGCCGACGAAGGACTGGACATGCAGATCCAGGCGGGCAAAGGCGCGGCCATGGCCGCCCAGATGGTGCTGGCGGACCAGATGGATTCCGGCCGGACCGGCGGCACGAACTACATCCTGTCGCGGGTCAACAACGGCGCGCCGCTGATCTCGATCGCGACCATCGCCCAGCTATCGCCCTTCTTCCTGATCTCGTCGTCGGAAAACCCCGTTAATGCCGTGACCGATCTTCCGGGCCGTACGGTGGGTATGGCCTCGCTGGGCGGTTCGATGGAAGGCACGCTGGATCTGCTCATGCTCAGCGGCGGCGCCTCGCCGGATACCGTCGAAAAGGTGAAGGTTGCGGACACCGCGGCATCTTTCGCTCTGATCGAGGCGGGCCGTGCCGGTGCATTCATCGGCAACACCTCGTCGATGATCAAGGCCAAGGCGGCGCGCGACAATGTGGTGGCAATCCCGATGGATGACGGTATGCCCGGGCAGGTCTACGTCGGCCGCCCCGACGACGTCGAGGCGAACGTGGACAAATACGCAGCATTCCTGAAAGGGACCCATCGCGCCGCACTGGAAATCGCGCAGTCCGACGATCTTGAACCGATCCTCAAGGCCATCGGCGACGCGCACAGCGTTCGCGGTCTCGACGATGTCGAGGTCGCCAAGCTGGACCTGGCCACCAACGCCCAGAACTGGGTCGCCAAGGGTGAAGAAAACCTCCTGCGCAACATCCCCGAGGTCTGGGAAAACGCCGTCAACCTTCTCGGCTCTGCCGGAATGATCGAAGGCAACCCCGATCCCAAGTCGCTTTACACGAACGCGGCGCTCGACAAGGCTATCGGGTGATGCCCTTTGACGCGAGACAGGACAGGATGGAAATCAATGTTTCCGGTCTGACCAAGGTGTTCGGTGACGGCCCCAGCGCCGTCACCGCCATCAAGGATGCCGACCTGACAATGGAACGGGGCGAATTCGTCTCGCTCCTCGGGCCGTCCGGTTGCGGCAAGACCACGCT
>NZ_JARAMO010000201.1:0-15796 GCF_028807275.1 Mameliella sp. AT18 | reverse complement strand
CTGACCGAGGCCGCGTACATCTGATCATACCGCGAAAGGTCGACGTGGGCGTGTTTCACCATGTCGGCGGACGGGGGGTAGGTGGTGCTCATTTGGCTCTCCTCCAGAAATTGTTCGGGGGCAGGGAAAACCTCCCCGCCCCCGAAATCAAGTGGTTCCTAAGTCCTGTACGGCCGCGGCGGGGTTTGCCGCGCAGCGCGCCAGGTCAGATCGCCAGGTATTCCGCGCGCAGGCTTTCGTTTTCCAGCACCTCGGCGGCGCTGCCGTCGAAGACGATGGAACCGGTGTCGAGGATCACCGCCCGGTCGGCCAGTTGCAGCGCACGCACGGCGTTCTGTTCGACGATGATCGTGGTCATGCCCTGTTCCTTGATGTGGCGCAGGGTCTTTTCGATCTCGTCGACGATGACCGGGGCCAGCCCCTCGTAGGGTTCGTCGAGCAGCAGTACCTTGATGTCGCGCGCTAGCGCCCGGGCGATGGCCAGCATCTGCTGTTCGCCGCCCGAGAGGGTGGTGCCCTCCTGCTTGCGGCGCTCGCCGAGGCGCGGGAACAGGTCGTAGAGCCGTTCCAGAGACCAGCCGATGGGCGGCGCGATCTGGGCCAGCTGCAGGTTCTCCTCGACGGTCAGGCCGGGAATGATGCGCCGGTCCTCGGGTACGAGACCGAGGCCCGCGATGGCCGCCTGGTGGGACTTCATCGTGTGCAGGGGTTGGTGATCCAGCCAGATTTCGCCGTGGTTCACCTGGGGGTCATCCAGCCGAGCGATGGAGCGCAGCGTCGTGGTCTTGCCGGCGCCGTTGCGGCCCAGCAGGGCCAGGATCTCGCCCTCGTGCACGTTGAAGCTGATGCCCTGCACGATGTAGCTCTCGCCGTAGTAGGAATGCATGTCCCAGACGGAGAGGAAGGCGGGGGCGGTTTCGGCCTGGTTGGCGTTCTTGGAAAAGTCGGGGCGGACGTTCATCTTTGGCTTCTCCCGTCCCGGGCCTGACCCGGGACCTCGTGGATGGAGGCCCCGGCGCGAGGCCGGGGCGCGGTGTGACGGCTCAATGCGCTTCGCCCAGATAGGCTTCCTGCACCTTGGGATGGCCCTTGATGTTTTCGGGCGCATCCTCGACCAGCGGCGTGCCCTGCGCCAGAACCGTGATCCGGTCGGCGAGGGAAAAGACCACGTGCATGTCGTGCTCGATGATCGCGATGGTGATGTCGCGCTCTTCCTTGATCTGCTTGAGCAGGTCGATGGTGTTGTTGGTGTCGGCGCGCGCCATGCCCGCTGTGGGTTCGTCCAGCAGCAAGAGCTTGGGCGACTGTACCAGGCACATGGCCATCTCCAGCCGCCGCTTGTCGCCGCGGGACATCGAGGCGGAATGCATGTGGCGCTTGTCCAGCATGTTCACCTCTTCCAACATCTTCTCGGCCTCTTCGATGAGCGATTTCTCGTTCATCACCGACTCGATGGCATGCAGGCGATAGGCCCCGTCCCGCTTGGCGAAAAGCGGGATCATCATGTTCTCGAACACGGTCAGATCGCCGAAGATCTCGGGCGTCTGGAAGACGCGGGAAATCCCCATCTGGTTGATCTCGTGCGGGCTCCGGCCCAGCACCGACTGGCCCTGGAACATGACCGACCCGGTGTCGGGGATCAGCTTGCCCACCAGGCAGTTGAGCAGGGTGGACTTGCCCGCGCCGTTCGGCCCGATGATCGCGTGGCAGGTGTTTTCCGCCACGCTGAGGTTCACGTCCGAGAGGGCCTTGAGACCGCCGAAGCGCTTGCCCACATCCTTGACTTCAAGAATACCCATCTGTCTGTCTCCTTATTCCGCGGGCTCTGTGCTGGCCGACTTGGGATCGTCGGCCTTCTTGCGGTTGAAGAGGCGGGCGATGCGCTGGCCACCTTCGACAAGGCCGCCGGGCAGGAAGGTCACGACAAGCATGAAGATGATGCCCAGCGTCAGGTGCCAGCCCTTGCCGACGAAGGGATGGATGACGAAGACGACGAAATCCTCGATCCCGTCCGGCAGGAAGGCGAACCAGCCATGCAGCACGTTGTCGTTGATCTTGGAAAAGATGTTTTCCATGTACTTGATCGCGCCGGCGCCCAGCACCGGGCCGATCAGAGTGCCCGCGCCGCCCAGGATGGTCATCAGCACGACCTCGCCCGAGGCTGTCCACTGCATGCGCTCGGCGCCTGCCAGCGGGTCCATCGCCGCCATCAGGCCCCCGGCCAGACCGGCATACATGCCGGAGATCACGAAGGCCGCCAGCGTGTAGGGCTTGGGGTTCAGGCCGGTGTAGTTCAGGCGTTGCTGGTTCGACTTGATCGCGCGCAGCATCATGCCGAAGGGTGAGCGGAAGATGCGGATCGCCAGGTAGAAGGAGATCAGCATGACCACCGCGCAGACGTAGTAGCCGACCGAGAAGGTAAAGCTCCACGGACCGACGACCATGTCGGTGGCGGCGCGCATTTCCAGGCCAAAGAGGTTGGTCACCGGGATCGAGCCGTCGGCGGTGGCCGAGGCGCCCAGGATGCGCGGATCGTCAAGCGTCAGCTGCAGGCCGGTTTCCCCGTTGGTCAGCGGCGTCAGCACCGAGTAGGCCAGCGCAAAGGACATCTGCGCGAAGGCCAGGGTGAGGATCGAGAAGTAGATCCCGGTCCGGCGCAGGCTGACAAAGCCGATGACCAGCGCGAAGAGGCCCGCGATGATGACCGACAGCAGGATCGCCGGGACGATGTTCATGCTGAGCAGCTTGAACATCCAGACCGCCGAATAGCTGCCCACCCCCAGGAAGGCGGCGTGACCGAACGACAGGTAGCCGGTCAGGCCGAAGAGGATGTTGAACCCGATGGCGAAGATCCCGAAGATCACGAAGCGCTGCATCAGGTCCGGGTAACCGGCATTGAACTGTGCCAGCCCGCTTTCGGTCGGGAAGGGGTTGAGGATGAAGGGCGCGAGCATTGTGAGCAGCGCCACGATGAGCAGCAGGGTGCTGTCTTTCTTGTCCAGTCCGAACATGGGCTTACTCCATCACGCCCTTGCGACCCATCAGACCGCGCGGGCGGGTCAGAAGGATGACAATGGCGACAAGGTAGATGATGATCTGGTTGATGCCGGGCACGAGGGTGATGACCTCTTTCATGGAGGCAAAGCTTTCCAGGATGCCCAGCAGGAACCCGGCGGCGACGGCGCCCGGAAGCGAACCCATGCCACCCACGACGACCACGACGAAGCTGAGCACGAGGAAATCCATCCCCATGTGATAGTTGGGCGCGTTGATCGGCCCGTACATCACGCCCGCCAGGCCCGCGACCGCGGCGGCGAGGCCGAACATCAGCGTGAACCGCTTGTCGATGTCGATGCCCAGCAGGCCCACGGTTTCGCGGTCGGCCATGCCGGCGCGGACCACCATCCCGAAGGTGGTGAACTGCAGGAAGGCAAAGACCGCGCCGATGATCCCGACGGCAAAGCAGAAATAGACGATCCGCCAGATCGGGTAGACGATGGTCGAGGTCAGCTGAGCCACGCCGGTCAGGGCCTCGGGGGCGGGGGTCTGGATCGGGTTGGCGCCGTAGAAATACTTGATGACTTCCTGCAGCACGATGGCCAGGCCGAAGGTCACCAGGATCTGGTCGGCATGCGGGCGCTTGTAGAAATGCTTGATCAGACCGCGTTCCATGACGAAGCCGATGAGGATCATGATCGGAATGGCAAAAAGGATGGCCAATGGCACGGACCAGTCGATGATGGTCGATCCCATTTCGGGCCCGAACCAGCTTTCGACATAGGGTGTCTTGACCTTGAGCGGGTTGCCCAGGAAGTCGGTCTTGGTCGGATCGACGGTTTCGAACGACAGGTTCAGGATACGTTGCAGTGTCACCGAGCAGAAGGCGCCGATCATGAACAATGCGCCATGCGCAAAGTTGACCACGCCCAGCGTGCCGAAGATGAGTGTCAGTCCCAGCGCGATCAGCGCATAGGCCGAGCCCTTGTCGAGCCCGTTGAGAACTTGGAGGATGATGGCGTCCATTGTCCCACCCTTTGCGGTCGGAGTGCGGAAAAAGAGAGGACCCGTGTCAGCGGGCCGAGGGGGAGTGTGCTGGGTGGGCAGGGCACATGGCCCTGCCCGTCACGCGGCCCCGCGAGGGCCCGGCGTGATTACGCGCCCGGGTTGCAGGAGCCCAGCGAGCCGCCTGCGAACATCGGGTGATCGGGTGCGTATTCGACCTGCGCGCGCGGCGTGACTTCGACGATCTCCAGAAGGTCGAATTCCGAGGTCGGGTTGTCTTTCCCCTTCACGACCAGCACGTCCTTGAAGCACTGGTGGTCTTCGGCGCGGTAGAGTGTCGGGCCGTTGCCCAGGCCGTCGAACTCGTAGCCTTCCAGGGCTTCGGCGATGGCGCAGGGGTTGAACGACCCGGCGCGCTGTGCCGCGTCCGCGTACAGCAGGGTCTGGACATAGCAGGTGTGCGCGGCCTGGCTCGGCGGGAAGCCGTACTTGGTGCCGAAGGACTTGACGAATGCCTTCGAGCCCTCGTCCTGCAGCGACCAGTGCCAGTTGGTCGAGCCGAAGATGCCCTTGACGTTGGCGCCTGCACCCTTGGCCATCAGGCGCGAGTACAGCGGCACGACGATCTCGAAGTCCTTGCCGTTGACGACCTTCTCACGCAGGCCGAACTGGACCGCGTTGGTCAGCGAGTTGACCATGTTCCCGCCGTAGTGGTTCAGGACCAGCACGTCGGCGCCCGAGTTCAGGACCGGCGCGATGTAGGACGAGAAGTCGGTGGCGGCCAGCGGCGTCAGCACGTTGTTGACGGTTTCCCAGCCCAGTGCCTCGGTGGCGGCGGCGATGGATTCCTGCTGGGTCCAGCCCCAGGTGTAGTCGGCGGTCAGGTGATAGGCCTTGCGGTCGTTGCCGTACATCTTGGCCAGCACCGGCGCCAGCGCGGCACCCGACATGTAACCGTTGAAGAAGTGACGGAAACCGTTGGCCTTCTTGTCCTTGCCGGTGGTGTCGTTCGAGTGGGTCAGGCCGGCCATGAAGATGACGCCGGCTTCCTGGCAGAGACCCTGGACCGCGATCGCCACGCCCGAGGAGGAGCCGCCGGTGATCATGATGGCGCCGTCTTTTTCGATCATCGACTTGGCCGATGCGCGCGCGGCGTCCGATTTGGTCTGGGTGTCGCCGGTGACGTATTCCACCTTCTTGCCCAGGATGCCCGTGCCGTCCAGGGCCTTGGACGAGAAGGTCGACAGCATGCCGCCGTCGCCGCCGCCGTTCAGGTGTTCGACCGCCAGTTCGTAGGCGCGCAGCTCGTCAGCGCCCTCATCCGCGTAGGGGCCGGTTTGCGGAACGTTGAAGCCCAGGGTCACGGTGCTGCCGGTGGGTGCGTTGGTATAGCCCGAATGGCTGGCCGCCGACAGGTAGGTGGGCAGTGCCAGGCCGGCACCGGCCACGGCACCAGTCTTGATCACGCCACGGCGCGTCACGTTGAGTTTGGACATGAAATCCTCCCGTTTCGAAAAAGCCGCCCCGGAATTCTCCTCAGTCTTCGGGGGCGTTCGCACATCTGTGCAAATGCAGTATGGCAGGGGGATGGAAAATTGCGCAACAAGCGCTTTACGAGTAACACTTTTTTTGTCAACGTCTGAAAAGTAGACAGCGGTATTCTGTAAAGGTGTTTATGTTGCGTTGCAGAAACCCCTTGAATCGGCAAAGGAAAGCCCCATGCCTCGCGATACACTGACGGGATCGCGAATCCGCGAAAGACGGGTGCTGCGCGGCATGAAACAGGCCGATCTGGCCCGAAAGGCCGGTATCTCTGCATCTTACTTGAATCTTATCGAGCATAATCGCCGCAGAATCGGCGGCAAGCTGCTGCTTTCCATCGCCGAGATCCTGCGCGTCGAGCCGGCCGCCCTGACAGAAGGCGCGGGGGCCGCGCTGATCGCTTCGCTGCGCGAGGCTGCCGCCGACATGCCGCAGGTTTCGGCGGAACTGGACCGGGTCGATGAATTCGCCGGGCGCTTTCCGGGCTGGGCGCAACTGCTGGCCGACAGCCGCACCCGTGTCGCTCAGCTGGAACGCAGCCTCGAGACATTGAACGACCGTATGACACATGACCCGCACCTGGCCGCCTCGCTGCACGAGATGCTGTCGACGGTGACGGCGATCCGGTCCGCCGCCTCGATCCTGGCCGAACCCGGAGAGGTGGACGCGGAATGGCAGGCGCGCTTTCACCGCAACATCTACGAGGACAGCGCCCGCCTGGCCGAGACCAGCCGGGGGCTTGTCACCTACCTGGAGGCGGACGAGAGCTCGCCGCTGGAAACCGGCGCCCCGCAAGAGGAACTGGACGCGGCGCTGGAAAAGGCGGGGCACACGGTGCCCGAACTGGAGGCGGGGGCCGACCTGGACGCGGCGCTGGCCAAGCTGGGCCGGGGATTGTCAGGGCCGGCGCGCGGGCTCTTGCGGGGCTGGCTGGACCGATATGCCAGTGATGCCGAGGCTTTGCCGCTGGATCGGCTGCGCCCTGCGGTCGAAGAGCATGGCCCCGATCCGGCGGCGCTGTCCGCGGCGCTGGGGGCCGACCCGGCCCGCATCATGCGCCGCCTTGCCGCCATGCCGCCCGAGGATCTGCCCACCCCGGTGGGTCTTGCGATCTGCGACAGCTCGGGCGTGCTGACCTACCGCAAGCCACTGCCGGATTTCCCGATGCCCCGGTTCGGCGCGGCCTGTCCGCTCTGGCCGCTCTACCGTGCGCTGTCGCGTCCGCATGTGATCCTGGCCGGGCCGGTGATGCAGGTCGGGCGCAGCGGCGCCGTGCTCTGGGCCGATGCCCTGGCCACACCGCAGGCCGGCCCGGCGGTCAATGCCGATCCACTTTACCAGGCGCAGATGCTGGTGCGTCCGCTGCCGCAGGGGACAGAACCGCCCGCGACGCTGCCGCAGCTGGGTGTGGCCTGCCGGGTCTGCCCGCGCGAATCCTGCGAAGGACGGCGAGAGCCCTCGATCCTGGCCTCGACCCGGCGCTGACCCTGACGCGGCGGTCTGGTGGGTGGTTTGGCCTTAGTCCGGACACCTCAAAGGCTTACGCTGGGTCAGAAAACGCCGCGTTAGCGACAACAGTATTTTGACACCGGTTGCGATAACCGCCTAGACTTGACCTCACCTGCTTTAGGATAGGCGCAAAAAGACCTGGGAGGCGGGATGCGGGGGGAAGATATGGGCGGACAGGTTCTGCTGATCGAGGACGAGCCGAATATCATTGAAGCGATCCGATTCATATTGTCCCGCGACGGCTGGCAGGTGCACACCCATTCCAACGGCACCGACGCCGCGCAGATCGTGCGCGACCGGGCGCCCGACGTGGTGATCCTGGACGTGATGCTGCCGGGGCGGTCGGGGTATGACATCCTGCGCGAATTGCGAGAGGACCCCGCCCATTCCGACCTGCCGGTGCTGATGTTGACCGCGCGAGGCCAGAGCAAGGACCGCGAGATGGCCGAGCGTGCCGGCGCCAGCCGCTTCATGACCAAGCCCTTCTCGAACGCCGAGGTGCTCGACGCCGTGCGGGCCCTGTCGGCGCAATGACCCGCCCGCCCGGAGGCGTGCCGCCGCGTCCGCCGGGCAAGCCGCCCGCGCGCCATGCGCCGTTCCAGATCGAACGCCAGAGCTTTCGCCGCCGCCGCCTGATCGATGCCGCCTGTGCCTTGCCCCTGCTGGGCTGGGTGCTGTGGTGGCTGCCGCTCTTGTGGCGGGGGGCCGACGCGCCGATGCCTGCCTCGCTCGTGCTGGTCTATATTTTCGGGATCTGGTTGGGGCTTGCGCTGGCGGCGGCCCGGCTGGTCCGCCTGCTGGGGGGCGCGCGCAACACATCGCCACTGCCCGAGGGTGACGACCCGTGAGCACGCTGAACCTGCTGGCGGCGATCTCGATCGCCTATGTCGCGCTGCTCTTCGGTGTCGCCTTCTTCGCCGAGCGCGCGGCGCAGAGCGGGCGGGTGCGCTGGCTGCGAGCGCCCATCGTCTACACGCTGTCACTGTCGATCTACTGCACCGCATGGACCTTTTACGGCGCGGTGGGCAGCGCGGCGCGCAACGGGTTCGAGTACCTGACGATCTACCTGGGCCCCAGCCTGGTCATGCTGGGCTGGTGGTGGATCCTGCGCAAGCTGGTGCGGATCGGGCGCAACCAGCGCATCACCTCCATCGCCGACCTGATTTCGTCCCGCTATGGCAAGTCCAACCTGCTGGGCATCGGCGTCACCATCCTGGCGGTGATCGGCACCACGCCTTATATCGCGCTGCAACTGCAATCCGTGACTCTCTCGGTCGAGGTGTTCTCCGAACCCGTTCCGATCGAGGAGGCCGGCAACAGCCTCACCGCCTTCTGGGTGGCCGCGGGGCTTGCGGTTTTCACCGTCATCTTCGGCACCCGCAACCTGGACGCCAATGAACGCCATCACGGTGTCGTCATGGCCATCGCCGTCGAGGCGGTGGTCAAGCTGACCGCGCTGGTGGCACTGGGCGTCTTCGTGGTCTGGGGGCTGTCGGGCGGGGTTGCCGCGACGCTGGCGCGGATCGACGCCTCGGAACTGGGTACATGGCAGGTGAACAACGGGCGCTGGGCCGGGGTCATGCTGCTGTCGGCGGCGGCCTTCCTCTGTCTGCCTCGGATGTTCCAGGTGCTGGTGGTCGAGAACGACAACGACGCCCAGCTTCGCATGGCCGCCTGGGCCTTCCCCTTGTACCTCATGGCGATGAGCCTGTTCATCGTGCCGATCGCGGTGACCGGGCTCGACCTGCTGCCCGAGGGCTCGAACCCCGACCTCTTCGTCCTGACCCTGCCGCTCAGCCAGGGGCAGGAGGGGCTGGCGCTGCTGGCCTTCCTGGGTGGGTTCAGCTCGGCGACCTCCATGGTCATCGTCGCGGCCATCGCGCTGTCGACGATGGTGTCAAACCATATCGTGATGCCGGTCTGGCTGCGCCTGCGCGAAGGAACTGCCAGCGTTTCGGGCGATGTGCGCAACGTGGTGCTCTTGTCGCGGCGGCTGTCCATCGCGGGTGTGCTGCTGTTGGGCTATCTCTATTACGCGCTGTCCGGGGGGCGTACGGAACTGGCCGCCATCGGCCTGATCGCCTTTACCGGGGTGGCGCAGGTGCTGCCGGTGCTGATGGGCGGGATCTTCTGGCGCGGAGCGACGCGCGTGGGGGCGCTGGCGGGGCTGACGGCGGGGTTCTCGATCTGGGTCTACACGCTGTACCTGCCGAGTTTCGGCCCCGGCACGGTTCTGCCCGCAAGCTGGTTCGCCGATGGCCCACTTGGCATCACCCTGCTGCGGCCAGAGGCGCTCTTCGGGGTCAGTTTCGACGACAAGCTGCTGCATGCCGTGTTCTGGAGCCTGCTGCTGAACACTCTGGCCTTTGTCGGGGGGTCGCTGTTCAGCGCCGCCTCGCCGCTGGAACGGTTGCAGGGGGCGCAGTTCGTCTCGGCCCGGGCGGCGGGGGCGGGGCCGCGCAGCTGGCTGCAAAGCACGGCCGAGAGCGAGGACCTGATGGTCATGACCCAGCGCATCCTCGGCCCCGACGAAGCGCAGGCGCTGTTCCTGCGAGAGGCCCGCGCGCAGGGGCTGGAAGGTGAACTGCCCGCGCCGACGCCGGAATTCCTGCAGGTGCTGGAACGCGAACTTGCCGGGTCGGTGGGGGCGGCGACGGCCCATGCGATGGTGGGCCAGATCACCGGCGGGGCGATGGTCTCGGTCGAGGACCTGATGGCCGTGGCCGACGAGACCGCGCAGATGATGGAATATTCCGCCCGGCTGGAGGCGCAGTCGCTGGAGCTGAGCCGCACCGCCGCCCAGCTGCGCCGGGCCAATGACAAGCTGACTCGGCTGTCGGTGCAAAAGGATGCCTTTCTCAGCCAGATCAGCCACGAGTTGCGCACGCCCATGAGCTCGATCCGCGCCTTCTCCGAGATCCTGCGCGACACCCAGGGCCTGACCCGCGCGGACCAGAACCGCTATGCCTCGATCATCCATGACGAGGCGATGCGCCTGACCCGGCTGCTGGACGATCTGCTGGACCTGTCGGTGCTGGAAAACGGCCAGGTCAACCTGAACCTCACCGAGGGCCGTTTGGAGGATATCCTGGACCGTGCGGTCTCTGCCGCGCTGGCGGACGAGGCCGGGTCCGGGATCCGGGTTGGCCGGCGGCGGGTGGGCGAACAGGTGCGGCTGACCACCGATGTCGAGCGGCTGAGCCAGGTGTTCATCAACCTGATCTCCAACGCGCGCAAGTATTGCGACGCCGAGGCGCCGGAATTGCAGATCGTGGTGACGGATGCGCGCGGCCAGCTGCTGGTGGATTTCATCGACAATGGCTCGGGCGTGGCGCCCGAGGCGCAGGACGTGATCTTTGAGAAATTCGCCCGTGTCAGCGATCAGAAGGCCGGTGGCGCGGGGCTGGGCCTGGCGATTTCGCGGCAGATCGTGACGCGCCTGGGGGGAGAGATTTCCTATCTGGCCGACAGAGGTGGTGCGGCCTTTCGCGTGGTCCTGCCGGTGCGCCAGGAGATGGCGGCGCAATAGGGCGCGCTGTCCGGGTCGATTTTCTCAACAAATTCCTGATCGTTAAAGCGCTTGGTAACCAAATCCGCTGATAACGGGCCGTGGAGGCAGTTGATGACGGGCGATTTTCTGCATGGCTGACGGTGCACGCAATGACGTACTTGGGCAAAAAGCCCAGGCGGCTCAGCGCGCCTATGAGGCGCGCGGCATGTCGCTGCCCAAGGCATTGCGCCGGGCGCTGTCGCGCACCGCGGATGTGCTCTGGGACCTGGCGCTGGTGACGCAATCCGTCACGGTCGAGATGCTCGACCAGGACGAGGTGGTCGAGGCGCTGGGTCCGCGCGACCTGCTGATCCTGCTGGACGGGCCGGAGGGCGCCCTGGGGCTCGTCTCTGTCGACCGCCAGGTGCTGACCGGCGTGGTCGAGGTGCAGACCATCCAGCAAGTTACCCAGATGCCGGTCGAGGAAGACCGGATCCTGACCCAGACCGATGCGGCCATGATGGCCCCCTTGATCGACGGCGCGCTGACCCGGCTGGCCGACACGATGCAGGGGCATCCGCTGCATCTGCAGCTGGATGGCTATCGTTTCGGCGCCATGCTGGAGGATTCGCGCGCCGCCGGGCTGATCCTTGACGCGGCGGCCTATCGCGCCTTCCGGGCCGAGATCGACCTGGCCCTGGGGCGGCGGCGCGGACGGATGACGCTCTTCCTGCCCGAACGCAAGCTGAGCCAGGACACGCCCGAGGCCGGGCGCGGCGTCGGCCCGCACGAGGAACGGTTGAGCCGGGTGGCGGCGCGACTGGATGCCAAGCTGGCCCGGATCACCCTGCCGTTGGGCCGGGCCGAGGCGCTGAAGCCCGGCGACCTTCTCTCGCTGCCCCCGGATGCGCTGGACAGGATCGAGGTGACGGCAGGCCGTGGCGACCTGGTCGCGCGTGGCCGGTTGGGGCAGTTGAACGGGTTGCGCGCGGTGCGGTTGAACTGGCCAGCGACAGGTGTGACAGCAGCCTCGCTGGGGATGCCTGCTGCTGCGGAAACGCCGGAGGCGGGTTTCGGCCATGAGGCGCCTGCGCCTGCGGCGGAACCGGCCGTGCCCGACCTGCCGCAGGTGACGGAACCTGCCGAGGAAGAACTGCCCGATCTGCCGCCGATGGATTTCGATGGCGGCGATTTCGATTTCTCGGACCTTGGGGGCGATACCTCGGCGGAGGATGGCGGGGAACCGATGGCCGCCTTGCCGGAGATCGACATGGGGGAGGGTTTTGACGCCGCGCCACTGGATTTCGATTTCGAGGAGGATTGAGCGGCGTGCTCAAAAAGAAGTCACGTGCCGATCATTCAGGGGTGCACTAACGGGGCGCGGGGCCAACATGAAAGGCTCCCGTGTCGCGGACGCGGGAGCCTGACGTTCAACATTTCAGGGCTTGGACAGGGTTTCCAGCGTCGGGCGCAGCCCGGCAAGGTTGTAGCCCGCCTTGGCCGCCGTCTCGATCACCGCATCGGCGCCCAGCGTCTCTGCCTGACCCAGCGCCCAGATCACCGAGCAACGCGTGCCCGAGGCGCAGTAGGCCAGAACCGGCCCTTCGGCACCTGCGATCAGCTCTGCCTGCCGCAGGATGTTCTCCGCGGTCATGGTCTGATGCGTGATCGGCAGCACCTCGAACCGCAGGCCCTGCGCCTCGATCGCCTGGCGCATGGCGCTGGCCTGATGCGAAGGCGGAACCTCCGCATCGGGTCGGTTGTCGATGACCAGGGCATAGCCCGCAGCCTTGATCGCCTCCGCATCCTCGGGGTCGATCTGGGGAGAGACGTGATACTGGTCGGTCAATACGCGTGGTGTCATGGCTTTCGGTTTATTCCGCCGGAACGGCCCTGTCCAGACGCGCGCGCAGCATCGGTGTAATCAGCATCCCGCCGATCATCGCAACGAGGAAGGCATAGAGACCCGGGCCGCCATAGCTGAGCGAGGCGATCGAGGGGCCGGGGCAGAGCCCGACGAGTCCCCAGCCGATCCCGAACATGACAGAGCCGAGGATCAGCTTGCCGTCGATTTCCTTCGACGGCGCCGGCGGCAGCGGCAAGCCGGTCAGCGAGGTCGTGCGGCGGCGGCGGATGAGCCAGGCAATGGCCATCGGGATCATGGCGCCGCCCATGACAAAGGCCAACGTCGGGTCCCAGTTGCCGAAGACGTCCAGCCAGCCCTGCACCTTGGTGGTGTCGGTCATGCCCGAGATGAAAAGCCCGGCGCCGAACAGCCCGCCGGCAAGGAATGCAACAAGAAGTCGTGCCATGTCAGATCACTCCAAGGATGTGGCGGAAGAGGACGACGCCAAGGCCGCCAGCAAGGATGTAGCAGCAGGTGGCCACGATCCCGCGCACCGACAGCCGGGACATGCCACAGACGCCGTGCCCCGAGGTACAGCCGTTCGCGATGCGCGTGCCGATCCCGACCAGCAGGCCGGCGGCCACCAGAACCGTGTAGTTGTCGGTGATATGCGTATCCACCGCACGGTAGAAGGGCATCAGCAGCACCGGCAGCAGCGCCACGCCCACCAGGAAGACGATGCGCTCAGCGGCAGTGGACCAGCCCGAGCCATCGACGAGGCCGCCGATGATGCCGCTGGCGCCCATGATGCGGCCGTTGCCCAACAGGTAGACAGCGCCGCCCGTGCCGATCAGCATTCCGCCGATCAGGCCCCAGATCCAGTCGATAGGCATGTGTATGTTTCCTTTTTTGTCAGCCCGGCCCGCTCCCGGTTCGCCACGGGAGGAAGTCTCGCCGGAAAAATGCCTCTGCGCGGAGGCAGGGACGCCCCCCGCGCAGAGTGCCGTCAGGGTCAGAGCTTGTTGACCGGGACCTTGAGAAAGACGTTGCCCTTTTCATCCGCCGGCGGCATCTGGCCCGCGCGCATGTTCACCTGCAGCGAGGGGATGATGAGCTTGGGCATGGCCAGCGAGGCATCGCGGGTGTCGCGCATGTGCACGAAATCTTCCTTGGTCTTGCCTTCGCCGACATGGACGTTGGTCGCTTTCTGTTCGCCCACGGTGGTTTCCCAGGCGTATTCGTCGCGGCCCGGGGCCTTGTAGTCGTGGCCGACAAAGATCCGGGTCTCGTCCGGAAGGGCGAGGATCTTTTGCACGGAGTCATACATGGTCTCGGACGAACCGCCGGGGAAGTCGCAGCGGGCAGTGCCGAAATCGGGCATGAACAGCGTGTCGCCCACAAAGGCCGCGTCGCCGATGACATAGGTCAGGCAGGCGGGCGTGTGACCCGGCGTATGCAGGACGTCGACGCGCAACTGCCCGATGTGGACCGAGTCGCCCTCCTGGAAGAGCTGGTCGAACTGCGAGCCGTCGCGCTGGAACTCGGTGCCCTCGTTGAAGACCTTGCCAAAGGTGTCCTGCACGATCTTGATGCGGTCACCGATGCCGATCTTGCCGCCCACGCGCTCCTGGATGTAGGGCGCGGCGGAAAGGTGGTCGGCGTGGACGTGGGTTTCCAGCAACCACTCGACCTTGTAGCCTTTTTCCTTGACGAAGGCGATCACGGCGTCGGCGGATTTCGTGTCGGTGCGGCCGGACGAATAATCGAAGTCCAGAACGCTGTCGATGATGGCACAGGACGTGCCATTGGGGTCGCGCACGACGTAAGAGATCGTGTTCGTGGCGTCGTCAAAGAAGGCAGTGACTTCGGGTTTCATGTCTGTTCCCTCCAAACTTTCTGGACCATCATATACGTAAACATGAATATGTTTCAAGAGGGAAGGTGCGATTGATATGCATCAAGGTCTGTGCTGCGACGGTTTGACAGAGTGCCGGAAAGGTCATGGAGGCTTGCATCATGTCGCATCACGCACGGAAACTGGCACTGCTTGAACGGCTGCGCGCGCTGGGCGTGCGGCTGGACGGAATCGAAGAGGCGCTGGAAGCACCTCATTCGAAGGACTGGGAAGACCAGGCCATCGAACGCGAGGGCGAAGAGGTGCTGGAGCGGCTGGGCGCCAGTGGACAGGCAGAGGTGGCGCGGATCCGCGCCGCCCTGGGTCGCATGGCGCGTGGCGAATACGGGATCTGTACCCGCTGCGGCGAGGAGATTTCACCGGAACGACTGGAAGCGGTGCCAGAGGCGCCGCTGTGCAAGACCTGCGCCGCCGAGGTTTGAGGCGGCCCCAAGTTCAGGAGGTACGACATGTCAAAGGAACTGGAGGCGCGGCTCGAATCGTTGCGCGAGGAATTGGCGGCAGCCCAGGGCGAGGCGCGGGACGATCTTATGGAACACCTGGAACAAGCGGTTCTGGGGCTGGAAGGCGTCGGCGCCGAAATTCCGGCCTGGGCGCGCGAGATGGTCGAGGCGCATCACGAGGACGAAGCCGAGGACGGCTTTGACAACATGCCCGTCTGAATCGCGTTTCAGCGCGTTTCGGACGTGTCGGCCCGGGGTTAGACCAATAGCGCAGGGCAACGCCCGCCGTCGGCCATGTCGGCCGGGCGGATCTGCTTGTTGTCCCTCTTGGAAGGGCCTGAAAACGGCGGCCGCCGAAACGGATCGGTATTCCGGGATTGCCAGGCCCCGGCCCATCGGGGGCTTCGCCCCCTCGTCGCGCGCATCACGGGTGGCCCGAAGGGGCCAGGTGATCCGGTTTTCAGTGATCGATCGCGGGCAAGGCTGCGCGCCGCGGGTTAAGGAAGGCTGACAGGACCGCGCGGTGCCTCGCGGGCCCGGACACGATCCGGCGCTTCAGCCCATGAAGATCCCAAGGATCACCATCATCAGCCCGATCACCGACAGGAACAGCGCGCCCATGTTCAGCGGCACGACCTTGCGCACCACCGCGCGCAGCTCTTCGTCCGACAGGTTCGCGCGCCGCGCGCTCCAGACACGGACGATGCACCAGACCAGCCCGGCCAGTCCCGCCACCGAGAGCGCCGCGCCTCCCCAGATCAGTGCCGCCATTGTCGCTGTCCCCCTGGATGTCTACGCGCTGCGCCTAGCGCATGCCCGCCGCAGAGTGCAAGCCCCGGCTTGCGCGCTCTTGATGGGGGACACGGGCCTGGGGTATCGAAGGACCCTATAAGGTCACGAGGCTGAAGAGGCAGACATGCAGGATACGGGAACCGACAGCTATGGCGTCGCCGCGGGCGAGCTCAAGCAGTTCATAGAGCGCGTCGAGCGGCTCGAAGAGGAAAAGAAGGAGGTCGCCGAGCAGATCAAGGAGGTCATGGCCGAGGCCA
>NZ_JARAMO010000200.1:0-8428 GCF_028807275.1 Mameliella sp. AT18 | reverse complement strand
CCTGTACGTTTTGTACAAAACGTACAGGGTGTCCCGTCACGCCCAGTCCAGCACCACCTTGCCGGACTTGCCCGATTTCATCACCGCAAACCCCTCTTCGAAGCTGTCGACCGGGAACCGATGCGTGATGACCCGGCTGACATCCAACCCGTTTTCCAGCATGGCGATCATCTTGTACCAAGTCTCAAAGATTTCCCGACCGTAGACGCCCTTGATCGTGATCGCCTTGAAGACGATGCGCGACCAGTCGACCGGCGATTTGCCCGGCGGAATGCCCAAGAGCGCGATGCGCCCGCCCATCACCAGCGTCTCGACCATCTGGTCCAGCGCCCGCTGGTTGCCGGACATCTCAAGGCCCACGTCGAAACCTTCCTTCATGCCCAACCGTGCCACCACGTCCTTCAGGTCTTCTTCACCCACGTTCACCGGCACCACGTCCGCCACCTGCCCCGCCAGCGCCAGCCGGTCCGGGTTCACATCCGTGATGACGACATGCCGGGCGCCGACATGCCGCGCGACGGTCGCCGCCATGATCCCGATCGGCCCCGCACCCGTGATCAGCACGTCCTCACCCACGAGGTCGAAGCTCAGCGCCGTGTGCACCGCGTTGCCCAGCGGATCCAGAATGGCCCCGATCTCGTCCGGGATGCTGTCCGGCAGGGGCACCACGTTGAAGGCCGGCAGGCGCAGGTACTGGGCAAAGGCCCCCTGCTCGTTCACGCCGATGCCCCGGGTTTCGGGATCGAGGTGGAACTTTCCGGCCCGCGACTGGCGCGAGTGCTTGCCGATCAGATGCCCTTCGCCGCTGCAACGCTGGCCAATGGTCAGGTCATCCACGTTGCGCCCGATCTCGACGATTTCGCCGGCGAACTCATGCCCGGTCACCAGGGGAACGGGCACCGTCTTTTGCGCCCAGTCGTCCCAGTTCCAGATATGGATGTCCGTGCCGCAGATGCCCGTCGCCCTGATCTTGATCAGCACGTCATCCGGCCCGATTTCTGGCACCGGCACACGCTCCATCCACAACCCTTCCTCGGGTTTCGCCTTCACAAGCGCCTTCATCTGGTTACTGGTCATTTGATCACCCCAAGTTCGCGCCCCACCGCGCCAAAGGCCCCAAGAGCCTTGTCCAGGTTCTCGCGCGTCAGGTCCGCGCTCATCTGCGTGCGGATACGCGCCTGCCCCTTGGGCACCACCGGAAAGAAGAAGCCCGAGACATAGACGCCCCTGTCGAACAGTTTCGCCGCCATCTCCTGCGCCAGCTTTGCCTCGCCCAGCATGACCGGGATGATGGGATGCTCCCCCGGCAGCAGGTCGAACCCCAGGTCAGTCAGGCCCGCGCGCCAGTAGGCCGCGTTGTCGAAGAGCCGCGCGCGCAAGGCGTCGCCTTCCTCGACCAACCGGATGGCCTCGATCCCCGCGGCCACGACCGCAGGGGGCAAGGCGTTGGAAAACAGGTAGGGCCGCGCGCGCTGGCGCAACAGGTCGATCACCGGTTGCGGCCCGGCGATATAGCCACCGATGGCGCCCCCCAGGGCCTTGCCCAGCGTGCCGGTCAGGATGTCGACGTCAACACCGAAATGCGCCGGCGTCCCCTGCCCCTTCGGCCCCATGAAACCGGTCGCGTGACAGTCATCGACCATCACAAGCGCCTCGTATTTTTCAGCCAGCGCCGTGATCTCGGGCAGCTTCGCCAGGTAGCCATCCATCGAGAATACGCCATCCGTGGCGATCATGACGAACCGTGCACCATCCGCACGCGCCTGTTTCAACTGTGCCTCCAGGTCCGCCATGTCGGAATTGGCGTAGCGATAGCGCCGCGCCTTGCACAGGCGGATCCCGTCGATGATCGAGGCGTGGTTGAGCGCGTCCGAGATAACGGCGTCTTCCGGTCCCAGCAGCGGCTCGAAAAGTCCACCATTGGCGTCGAAACAGGCCGCGAAGAGGATCGAGTCGTCCTTGCCCAGGAACTGCGCCAACCGGGTTTCCAACGCGCGGTGCAGGTCCTGCGTACCGCAAATGAAGCGGACAGAGGCCATGCCATAGCCCTTCGGCTCCATCGCCGCCTTGGCCGCGGCAATGAGGTCGGGGTGATCGGCCAGGCCAAGGTAGTTGTTGGCACAGAGACAGATCTTTGTCTCGCCATCGACCATGATCTCACCGCCCTGCGGCGAGGTGATGAGGCGCTCGCGCTTCATCATGCCGTCGGCCTCGATCTGGCTCAGGGTCTCGGTCAGATGGGTCAGGAATCGGTGTGTCATGTCAGCCTCCATTGCGAGAAAGCTAACATGACGGACAAAATTCCGAAATAGGGGATTTTCGTAATTACGGATTTTTTTCCGCTATACTGTCAAATCACGCATCCTGAACCACGAGAAAGGCGCGTGCCGGGCTCAGCGCCGCGATCCGGTGCGCCACGTCCGCCGCATAGCGCGCGGTATCGCCGGGACCAAGCCGATCGCTGCCCGAACCGCTGGTCACTTCGACCTCACCTTCGATCACGCTGAGATGCTCGCGCGCGCCCCGCGCATGGGGCAGGCTGTCCAGGACGCCGCCGGCGGAAAGGCGCAGCTCGTAGACCTCGTGCCGGCCGGCCTCTTCAGGCGGGGACAGGATGCGGATCGTGCAGCCACTGCCGCGCTGCTCGATCGTGGGCACGTCCCCGGACCGAAGCACCTCGATCTGGCGCGCCGGGCCTTCTTCGAGCAGGCCCGCAAAGTCCACTTGCAACGCCCGTGTCAGGTTCCAGAGCGTCGCGATGGTGGGCGAGGACTCGCCCCGTTCGATCTGGCTGACCATGCTGCGGGAGACCCCCGACAGCTTGGCCACGGCATCCAGAGATAGCCCCTGTGCCCGGCGCGCCTCGCGCAGCCGGGCGGGGAGTTTGGCCAAGATGGCGTCAGTGTCTTCCGTCATACCGGAGGAATACCGCCGCGCCGCACGCCGGGCAAGCCCGCTTTCCTCTGGCATCGCGCCATGTCAGCATCGCGCCGGACCAGAGGGGAACAAGATGACCGACGACCATGTTTCGACCCATGACGCCGCGCCCGATGCGCGCAACGATGATATCCGGATCTACGTCGACGGCGAGATCCACCACCGGGACGAGGCGCGGGTGTCCGTCTACGACAGCGGATTCCTGTTGGGGGACGGCATATGGGAGGGGCTGCGGCTCTATGACGGCAAGATTCCCTTTCTGGATGACCACCTCGACCGGCTTTACGAGGCCGCGCTCTACCTGGAGCTGGAGATCGGCAAGACGCGCGAGGACCTGACCCAGGCCATATGGGACACGCTGGCGGCCAACGACATGACCACGGATGTGCACATCCGGCTGATGGTGACACGCGGGCGCAAGCGCAAACCCTTTCAACACCCGCATCTCAGCATCTACGGCCCAACCATCGTTGTCATCGCCGAGCACTCGAAACCCGACGACAGCGTGATCGACAGGGGCATTTCCCTATTCACCGTGCCGCATCATCGCGGGCTGCCACTGACGCAGGACGCCAAGCTGAACTCGCATTCCAAGCTGAACTGCATCATCGCGCTGAACCATGCCGTCCGCGCGGGCGCCGATGAGGCGCTGATGCTGGACCCCTTCGGATTCGTGAACACGACCAATGCCTGCAACTTCTTCATCGTGCGCAAGGGCGCGGTCTGGACCTCGACCGGGGACTACTGCATGAACGGGATCACGCGGCAAAAGGTGATCGACATCTGCCGCCAGAACGGCATCCCGGTCCATGAACGCAACTACTCGCTGGTCGACACCTATGGCGCCGACGAGGCCTTTCTGACCGGCACCTTTGGCGCGCAGACCCCGGTGTTCGAGATCGACGGGCGGGTGATCGGCGGCGGCAAGGCGGGGCCGGTGTTTCACCGCATCCGTACTCTCTACAAGGAAATGATCCGGCGCGACGCCTGAATACGGCGCCCAAGAGGCGCCGGTTCAGACGCCATTGATACATCGCGGAACACCACTGCGGCGCCTTGAGTCCCATCGGAAACTCAGAAACGAAAGCTCTCGCCCGCTGGCGCGAGGTGGCTCAGCCCTCTTGGCTCGAAGCACACTGTATACAGAAACGACGAAATGGACCCAAAATAGCCCCGGAAAAAAGTTCTTTGACAGATGATGTATACAGAATACCTTTCCCGGCGAGACTTGGGGGAGGAGACCCATGAATCGCCAGGAACGCAGCGCGCAATTTGCGCGGGCCTTGATCGAGCTACGGTCGCTGGTGCTGAACGGAAGCTACGCCGGGGGAGAGCGGCTGGCCGAAACCGCGCTGGCCGAGCGGCTGGACCTGTCTCGCACTCCCTTGCGGCAGGCGATGGACCGGCTGGTGGACGAGGGCCTGCTGGAACGCATCGAAACCGGTGGCTGCCGCGTGGCGCAATTCACGCGGGCCGACATCCACGACGCGATCGAGATGCGCGGCGTGCTTGAAGGCACAGCGGCCCGCCTTGCCGCCGAACGCGGAGCCGTCCCGGAACTGGCCGAGCGCATGGAAACCGTCCTGACGCAACTGGACGAAGCGGTGTCAGGCACGCTTGATTTCAAAGCCTATGTCGCCCTGAACGGCGAATTCCACGATCTGCTGGCCAACCTTGCAGGCAGTCCCGTCGTGGCGCGCGAGGTCGCGCGCGCAGGGCGCCTGCCTGCCGCATCCCCCTCGGCCTTCATGCAGGGGCAGGAACTGATCCCGGATTTCCGCGAAAGCCTGACCCGCGCGCAGCGACAACACCGCGCCATCTTTGAGGCGATCATGGACCGCCAGGGCAGCCGCGCCGAGGCGCTGGCCCGCGAACACGCGCGCCTGGCGCGCACCAACCTTGAATACGTGACCAGGGAAGAGCCGGCCCTTGCGGAAAAGGTGCCGGGCCTGTCGCTGATCGCGGAGTGACACGACAGACACAGGGAGAGAGGAACCAACAATGCCCAGTCTCAACGACGCAATGAAGAAGTGGAACACCCCGGTCGAAATGCTGCGCAACAGCCAGGCCGGGATGTATGTCTACCCGGTGGTGACGCCGGAATTCCAGAACTGGCGCAATGAACAGGCCGCCTGGCGCGAAAGCGCGGTGCTGTTCGACCAGAGCCACCACATGGACGAGGTCATCGTCGAAGGCCCGCAGGCAACGGAGTTCCTGTCGCACCACGGCATCAACTCCTTCGCCAATTTCGACCTGAACCGGGCCAAGCACTTTGTTCCGGTCACGCCCAACGGCCATGTCATCGGCGACCACATCATTTTCCGCGAGCGCGAGGACAAATACATCCTCGTCGGTCGCGCGCCGACCTCGAACTGGCTGATGTTCGCCGCCGCCTGGGGCAAGTGGAACGTGCGCCTGCGCCACGATCCCCGTTCGCCGTCGCGCCCCGAGGGCGAGCGCGTGCTGCGCGAGCACTACCGCTATCAGATCCAGGGGCCCGAGGCCTACAAGATCTTCGAGAAGATGAACGGCGGCCCGATCCCGGACATCAAGTTCTTTCACGTCGACTGGATCAACATCGGCTCCAAGAAGGTGCAGGCGCTGCGCCACGGCATGTCCGGCGCGCCGGGGCTGGAGGTCTGGGGCCCCTACAAAGACAAGGATTACATCCACTCGGTGATCCTGGAGTCCGCGAAAGAGGCCGGCGTGAACATCGTGCAATGCGGCAGCCGGGCCTATTCGACCAACACGCTAGAATCCGGCTGGATCCCCTCTCCCCTGCCGGGCATCTACACCGGCGACGGGATGCTTGCGGACTACCGCGACTGGCTGGGTGCCGACATGTACGAAGCGGCAGGCGCCATCGGCGGCAGCTTTGTCAGCGACAACATCGAGGACTACTACGTCAACCCGTTCGAGTTGGGTTATGATTTCTACATCGGCTGGAAAAAGGACGACTTCATCGGCAAGGCGGCACTGGAAAAGATCAAGGCCCAGGGCGCCCACCGCAAGAAGGTTACCTTTGAGTGGAACCGCGAGGACGTGCTGATGGTCATCGCCAGCGGGTTCGAGGAGGGCACGCCCTACAAGTGGATCGACTTCCCGCAGCCCAACTATGCCTCCTCCAGCGCCGACATGGTGATGCAGGGCGACCAGATGGTCGGCATGTCGATGTTCAATGGCTATAGCTGGAACGAACGCTGCATGCTGTCTCTGGGTGTGGTGCACAAGGACGTGCAGGTTGGCGACGTGCTGACGCTGCGCTGGGGTGAACCGGACGATACCGCCAAGACCTCGACTGAAAAGCACAAGCAGGCAGAGATCCGGGTACGCGTCTCGCCCACGCCCTATGCAAAAGAAGCCCGCGAGAACTACGCCGACAGCTGGCGGACGAAGGCGGCGGAATAAAAAGGATTCATGCGCCTTCGGGCGGAATGAATTTGTGTCCCGGGCAAGGTCATGCACTACTTTGCCCGGGGATGGACCGCGCTGGGGAGGGCCGGTCGCACCAACCGGGAGGATAATTTAATGAAAATGACCCATCTGATCGCGGGCGCCGCACTTGCCGTCGCCTCTGCCATGAGCGCCCAGGCGCAGGAGCTGAAATTCGCCAATTTCACCCCGCCTTTCCACACCATCAACGCCAGCGTGATCGAAAAGCTGAACGCCGATCTTTCGGCGGCCACCGATGGCGCAGTCAGCGTGCGCGGCTATCACGGCGGCGAGCTGGGAGCCGGTCCGGTCGAACAATACGTCCGCGCCGTTCAGGGCGTGGCCGACATGGTCTGGGGGCTGCCGGGGTACACCTCTTCGCAGTTCGGCAAGACCATGATCGTCGAATTGCCCAATGCCATCCCACTGGACCAGCCGGGGTACGAGGCGCTCTGGGCCGCCTTCGACGAGATCAAGGGAGAGTTCCCGGCCACCAAGCCGATCGCTCTCTGGACCTCGGAACCGAATATTTTCATCATGAAGGACGTGCAGATCCGCACCCCTGCGGACCTTGCGGGGTTGAAGGTCCGCGTCGCCGGCGCCACAGCCGCCGAAGTGGCCGAGGCCCTTGGTGCGACCCCGGTGCAAATGCCGATCAACCAGGTCTACAACGCCTTGCAGACCGGCCTGATCGACGGCGTGATCACCGGCGCCTCGACCCTGTCGGACTTCAAGCTGGACGAGGTCGCCAACAGCTATACCGTGGGTGCCAACCTTGGCCGCCTCGCTTTTTACACTGTGATGGGCCAGTCGTCCTATGACAAGCTGTCGGCAGATGCCAAGGCCGCTGTCGACGCCGTCGCCGGCATGGAGGTTTCCAAATCGGCCGAAATGGCCTGGAACGCGACCGCCGATGCCGCGCTGGAAGCGGCCCGCGCCGACGACACCAACGTGGTGATCGACCTCAGCCCGGAAGAGGCTCAGGCCTTTGCGGATGCCGTGGCTGACGTGGTGAACGGCTATGTCGCCGAAGTCAGCGGAGAGGCCGCGCTTGCCAAGATGCGGGGCGAGTGAGTGCTGACCGCCCTCAGGAAAACCGCGGACGGGCTGATCCGCCTGTCTGCGGCGATCGGCGCCCTGGCGCTGATCGCAGAGGTCGGCGTGATCCTGGTGGACGTGATCGGGCGGGCCTTCGGTCATCCGATGTTCGGCAGCCAGGACCTGATCACCATGATCATGGTCATGCTTGTCTTTGGCGGCATGGCGCTCTGTGACCGCAACGGCGGGCATATCGCGGTCGACCTGTTCCAGAAGACCTATCCGCCTTTGATGAACCTCGTCATCGACATCTTCTCTGCCCTCCTTGGTGCCGTGATCTTTGCCTTCATCGCCTGGGCGGTCTGGGAAAGTGCCAAGCTGAGCCAGATGCTGAACCTGTCGACAAACCTGCTGCGCCTGCCCAAGGCCTGGTTCCAGTGGGGCCTGTGCGGCTTTGCCGTCCTGACTTCTCTTGGCATGTTTCTGCGGGCGGTGGAACTGACCCTGTCCCGACGCGACGTGCGCGGTGAATGGAGCAAGACCACATGACAATCGGCGCCATCGGCCTGCTGGGCATCGCCGCCCTGTTGATCCTGCTGATGCTGCGCATTCCCGTGGCCTTTGCCATGTTCCTGGTGGGCTTCCTGGGGATCTGGCACCTGAACGGCTGGAACGCGGCGATGGGGCTCTTGGCCTCGGAAACCTTCACGCTGGCCTCGAACCCGGAACTGGTCATCATTCCCCTGTTCATCCTGATGGGCAACGTGGCAACCGTCACCGGGATGAGCCGACAGCTCTACGACGCCGCCTACGCGGTGATCGGGCAGGTCCGCGGCGGACTGGCCTCGGCCACGGTGATCGGCTGCGGCGGCTTCGCGGCCCTGTCGGGGTCTTCCGTCGCCTCGGCCCTGACGATGGGCAAGGTGTCCCTGCGAGAGATGGACCGTTTCGATTATGACCCGCGCCTGTCGACGGGCGTGGTCGCCGCCGGTGGCACGCTGGGCATCCTGATCCCGCCGTC